>JAZTXB010000035.1:0-14537 GCA_045636225.1 Bacilli bacterium | reverse complement strand
GGTTTTTATAATATTATAAATAATAAGGAGATAATTGATTATACTAATAATAAATTAAAAATAATATGTGATAAAAATAATATTAATTATATAGATATAAGTAAGTTAAACAATTATATAATTAATTGTTGTTATCCAACTAATGATGGATATGAGTATATAACAAATCAAATAATAAACTTTACTAAATAAAAAAAATATTATATAATGAATGTGGGTGATAAAATGTTACAAGATAATAAAATATTTTCAAAAATATTCTTTTGGATGTTTATAGGTTTAGCAATTACTTTTGGTATAGGATATTATGTATCTCTAAATGAAAATATGCTTTATAATGTGTTTTCAAAATATTATATATTCTTTATAATTGCTGAAATTGTTGTGGTAATATGGTTAAGTGCTAGGATAAATAAAATGAATCCAACAACTGCAAAATTACTATTTTGTTTATACTCGTTTATAACGGGATTAACTTTTTCTTCAATTTTTGTTGTATATCAAATGACTTCAATAATAATGGTACTTGGAATAACTTCGTTACTATTTTTGATTTTTGCACTTATAGGATATTATACAAAAATAGATTTGTCTAAAATAGGTATATACTTATTTATGGGAATAATAGGAATTATAATATGTAGTATAATAAATATGTTTGTTGGAAGTTCAACATTTGATTTAGTTGTTACAATAATAGCTTTAATAATATTTATAGCTTATGTAGCATATGATATACATATTATAAAAAGAAGATTATATTATATACAAGAAGAAGATAATCTTGCAATATATGGAGCACTTCAATTATATCTAGATTTCATTAATATATTCTTAAGATTATTACAATTATTTGGAAGAAGTAACGATTAGTTAATAATTGTTACTTTTTATTTGTAAAAGTACTTGCAATTATTTAAAATATTTGATAAACTATGTTAGTAATTAAATTTCTATGACTTATATTAGTCATGGCGGGAGGAGAGAAAATAATGAAAAAAGGAATTCATCCAGAATATAAAGAAACTAAAGTAACTTGTGCTTGTGGAAATACTTTTACAGTAAATTCAAACAAAGCTGAATTATTTCTAGAAGTTTGTAATGAATGTCATCCTTTTTATAAAGGTGGAAAAGATGGCGTTTCAGTTTCAAAAACTGGTCGTGTAGAAAAATTCAATCGTAAGTATGGATTAAACAAAGAAGCTAAATAATAGCTTTTTTTTGTATAAAAATATAAATAGTACAAATCATAATATTGGTGAATATTATATGAATATAAATTTTGGAGAATTATGTGATGTAACTATAAGAGCATTGTCATCTTTAATAACACTTTTTCTAGTTACTAAAATGCTAGGAAAAAAACAAGTATCTCAGTTGTCTTTATTTGATTATGTAATAGGGATATCAATTGGAAATTTTGCAGCAGAAATGACAATAAATTTAGAGGCAAAAGAGATAAATGGGATTTGGGCGGTTGTATTATTTGGGTTATTTGCGTATGCAATATCATATTTAACTATGAAAAGTATAATTCTTAGAAGATTTTTTATGGGGACACCTACAATATTAATACAGGATGGAAAAATACTTGAAAGTAATTTAAAAAAGATGAAGTTTGATATAAATGATATGTTAGAAGAAATAAGAAGTGCTGGATATTTTGATTTATCACAAGTTGAATATGCTGTTTTAGAACCTAATGGAGAAGTCAGTATTTTGCCAAAACCAGAATATAGGCCTTTAACACCAAAAGATATGAAAATAAAAGTAGAAAAAGAAGGTTTGTGTAGTAATGTAATAATAGATGGAAAAATTATGCCTAATAATTTAAAAAATATAAAAAAAGATGAAAAATGGTTAAATAAAGAGTTAAAAGTAAAAGGATATAAAGATATATCTAAGATACTATTAGCTACCATAGATGTTAATGAAAAATTGGTAATATATGAAAGAAATCAAGACCTAGATCCGAAAGATGTATTAGAATGATGTAAAAAAGTGTAAAAAGTAATTATAAATAATAAATAATGGTGACTTTGTAATTTTATTTTGCTATAGTTATATTGGGTGATAGAATGAAAAGACATTTTTGTGCATCAGCATTTGTAATAGATCCATACACAAAGAAAATTTTACTTATTAAGCACAAAAAAAATAGAAAATGGACTCAACCAGGAGGACATATAGAAGGCGATGAGACTCCTGAAGAGGCAGCACTTAGAGAAGTGTATGAAGAAACTGGTTTAAGAGTTAGGTTATTAGGAGATAGATTTCCTAGAGAGGAAGATTTTGTAAGACCATTAGGTATTCAAAAAAATAGACATCTTAAAGAAGATGGTGAGATGCACATGCATGTAGATATTATATATGTAGCAGTTCCAAATGATGATAATGGTGTTGTTTTAAATAAAGAAGAGAGTGACGATATTAGATGGTTTTCAAGAAATGAACTTGAGAATATAAATTGTTTTCCTGATATTAGAATAACTATGGATTATATCTTAACTAATATAATAAAATAAAGAGACTTTTTATAGTCTCTTTTTAATATCTTTAATTATTTTTCTTTTTAATTTAGTTTTAATTCTTTTTTTTGATTTTAAATTAAATATTGAAACAATAATTAGTGAACCAATAAGAATTATGTATTCTTTATATTTTTCTACAAATGATGTAATTGTATTATTATTTGTTTCTTTATTACTTTGCATTTCTTGTGTTTCAATACTATTGTTCCAAATTCCTAATCTATTATCTTCGGCATATTGTTTAGCTTTTTCCAGTTTATTAGTATATTTGTAATCACCATAAAGATATGCGATATCGGCAAGACCATTTTCTACAAGTTGTTCTTGTAATAATATTTCATCTAAAAATACCCAAACTAAATGTCTATCATATTTATCAGTTTTATCAGAATTATCATCATATTCTAGTATAATCTTTTTTGCAGCTTTAATTTTATTACAAGTAAAATCAGATGCTTCCTTACCAAATTCTTCATCTTCTTTGGTTGGATGTACTGTTTCTGGTGTATCAATCGCTAAAAATCTAGCTGTAATCTCGTTATCATTATAAATAAATTTAGCAGTATCACCATCAACACAATCACTAAATGTAACTTCTATCTCCTTGGCATATGATGTAGATATACATATGAAAAATAGAATAAATATAAATATTTTTTTCATAAAATCACCATACTAATTATATAATAAATTAAAAATAAAATAAACAATTTAACACATTTATGTAAACTACATAAAAAAATAACCAAAAAAGATAAATATATATAATTTTTGTAGTAAACTAATTATAGTGGTGATAATATGAATAAAGATAAACAAGTTAGAAACTTTTATGATGAAGAGTCGGCATATGAACAATCAATTTTGGAAACTAAAGCCTTGGTAGAAAAAGTAATAAGTATAGATATTAATATGCTTTCAGAAAAAATTGTTAAGTTAGCTAAAGAAGGAGAATATAAAGAGTTTGCTGACATACTAGAAGCAGTTATTGGAAAAGAAACAAATAAATTTTATTATTGTACTGATGAAGATGAACAAAAATATCATGGTTTAATTGTTGGGAATGTATATAGTAAAAGCGTATTAAGTCCTGAGCTAAAAAACAAAAATGATAAACATGAACAATTAAATTTAAAGGCTAGAGCATTTTTAGCTAAACCATTACTTATTATGACTCGAAAACTAAAAGAAATATTTAGTGTAAATTTAGAAAATAATAGTGATTTAATATTAAGTGCAGATAATAATATGATAACAAGCTATGATTTAGCATATTTAGATGATTTAATAAAATATTTAGATTTAATGTGTGATGATTCAGGAAGACTTAAAATATTAGTTGCAGAAAGAGATGTATTCGCAGTTCAAAAAGCAAAAACTGAATATCAAAAAAAATCACCATTTATAAAATGGACTTTAAAAGTATTTAATAAAGAAAACTCTACTATAGATAATATGGCAAATAAAATTAAAGAAAAAAAATAAATTTTTTCTTTTTATTTTGCAATTTTTGTATTATGTGTTATAATTGTAAACAGATTTTGAAGGAAGTGTATAAAATGAATAAAAGAAATATAGCAATAATTGCTCACGTAGACCATGGAAAAACAACATTAGTAGATAAGTTATTACAAGCAAGTGGTACTTTTAGGGATAACGAAGAAGTATCAGAGAGAGTAATGGATTCCAATGATATCGAAAGGGAAAGAGGAATTACTATACTTGCTAAAACAACAGCTATAAATTATAAGGACCATAGAATAAATATATTAGATACTCCAGGACATGCAGACTTTGGTGGAGAAGTAGAAAGAATTATGAATATGGTTGATGGCGTTTTACTTGTTGTAGATGCATATGAAGGTACAATGCCGCAAACAAGATTTGTTTTGAAAAAAGCATTAGACGCTGGAGTTAAGCCAATAGTAGTAGTAAATAAAATAGATAAAGAATCAGCAAGACCAAAAGAAGTTATAGATGAAGTTATGGATTTATTTATAGAACTGGGAGCTGATATAGAAGATTTAGATTTTCCGATAGTGTATGTATCTGCTATAAATGGAACATCAAGTTTTTCGCCTAATCCATTAGATCAAGAACAAGACATGACAAAAGTACTTGATATGATAATAGACAATATACCTTCACCAAAAAGTGAAGAAGGAACTCTTCAATTTCAACCAGCTTTACTAGATTATAATGATTTTGTTGGAAGAATTGGTATAGGACTTGTAAAAAGAGGAACTATTAAATTAAATCAAATGGTTAGTTGTTGCAGGGTTGATGGTAGTGTTAAACAATTTAGGATTGCCAAAATATATGGCTTTCTAGGATTAAAGAGAATAGAAATAAATGAAGCACATGCTGGGGATATAATAGCTATTGCGGGACTTTCGGATATATCTGTAGGAGAGACTGTTTGTGAAGTAGGTAGCGAAGAACCACTTCCGCTACTTAGAATAGATGAACCAACTCTTCAAATGACATTTGGTGTGAATACTAGTCCATTTTGTGGTAGAGAAGGAAAGCTTGTAACAGCTAGAAAAATAGAAGAAAGATTAATGAAAGAAACAGAAAGAGATGTTTCTCTAAAAGTAGAACCGGTACCTAATGATGGTGAATCATTTATAGTATCTGGTAGAGGGGAACTACATTTGTCTATATTGATTGAGAATATGAGAAGAGAAGGTTTTGAACTTCAAGTATCTAAACCAGCTATAATAAAAAAAGAAATAGATGGTATAATGTGTGAACCTTTTGAAGATGTACAAATAGATGTACCAGATGAATATGTAGGTGCAATAATTGAAACACTTGGTAATCGTGAAGGAATTATGGAAAATATGTCTTCAGGTAATGGTCAAACCAAGTTACAATATACAGTGCCAACTAGAGGTTTAATTGGTTTTTCAACTGAGTTTATGACAATGACAAAAGGATATGGTATTTTAAATCACACATATAAAGAGTATAGAAAAGAAGTTGGAAATACAGTAGGTTCTCGTAAAAATGGTGTGTTAGTTTCTATGGAAAATGGAAAATCAACAGCATATTCACTTGGTAACTTAGAAGATAGAGGTATAATGTTTATTGAACCCGGAGTAGAGGTTTATGAAGGAATGATAGTAGGAGAAAATAATCATGATAATGATTTAGCTGTAAATGTAGTTAAAGGTAAAAACTTGACTAATACACGTTCTTCTAGTAAAGATCATACAGTAGTATTAAAAAGACCTAGAACAATGAGTCTAGAAATTTGTCTAGATTATATAAATGATGATGAACTTGTTGAAGTAACTCCAATAAGTTATAGAATGAGAAAGAAAATATTAAATACTGAGATGAGAAAAAAACAAGATGCTAGAAAATAAAAAAGTAAGATAATTCTTACTTTTTTTAAATATCTCTGTTAAAGAAATCTCTTATGTCGCAATTTAGAACTTCGGCAATTTCTTCTAAAGTGTCAATTGAAATAGTTTGATGAGTAATTGATTCTAGTTTAGCAATAAAACTGTCACTTAGATATAAAGCTTCTGCAAGTTCTCTTTGTTTAAGTCCTTTTTTGATTCTGAACTTCTTTATATTTTTGCCTATAATATTATAAATATCTGACTTTTTCTTTTGAGACATGTGCATCACCAATTTAATTTTCTCATATTATTATAAAAATGCTTATAGACGAATAATCTATGATAATAATATTGTAATCATTTTTTTGTAATTTATACCTAATTTTGAAATAAGTTTTGGGTACATACTTATTTCTGTAAACCCAGGAATAGTGTTGATTTCGTTAAAATATAACTTTTTGCTATTGTTGTCATAGAAAAAGTCTATCCTGCTCATATCTTGACATTTTAAAATTTTAAATATTCTTTTAGATATTTTTTGTATTTCCTTTTTTATTTTAGGATCAATATCAGAAATAATTGTTTTTGTTTTTGTTTTATATTTTGAATCAAAATCGTACCAATTATTATTTATCATTATTTCTCCAATGTCAGAAATATAATATTTACTGTCTTTGTTTAAAATTGCACATTCTAATTCCCTTTTGTCTAAAATATATTTTTCAATTAAAATATTTGTATCATATTTTTTAGCTATAGATATACCTTTAAATAATTCTTTTTTGTTTTTTGCAATACTTATTCCGATGGAAGAACCTGATTTGCAAGGCTTTATTATTACTGGATATGTAATTTTTTTTAAATCTAAATCATCGCTATATATAGTATATGGTACTTGTGGAATATTATATTTTTCTAATAATATTTTTGTTAATAACTTATCATAACAAATAATATTACTAAAAGAATTACATCCTACGTATTTTATATTATATAGTTCAAATAAGCTTTGTAATTTTCCATCTTCACAAGTATTTCCGTGTATTATAGGGAATACTTTATCAAATGTTTTTAAATATTCAATTATATTATCTAATTTTTTAATAATATTACTTTTCCAATTCATATCTATAGTTTTTTTGCTATCAACTTCATACCAATTGTTATCAAAATCTATACCGACAACTTTATAATTAAATAATTTTTGATCAATATTTTTAATAATGAAATTAACTGACATACAAGATATTTCATGTTCAAAAGAATTACCACCAAAAATAATTAAAACAGTTTTCATAAATCACCTAATAAATTGTATGTATAAAAAAGCATTTATTCACTATAAATAAAATTTATTCAAAAGATAGATTTATTTACAAAAATATGTTAAACTATTTATATATAGTTTAATGAAAATGAGAAAAGGTGAAAAAATGGGAAAGATAATAGCGTTCGTTAATCAAAAAGGTGGTGTAGGTAAAACTACATCAAGTATAAATTTAGCAGCATCCCTAGGACTTTTAGGCAAAAAAACACTTTTAATTGATTTAGATCCTCAAGGAAATAGTACTACAGGGGTAGGAGTTAATAAAGGTGAACTTGAAAATAGTATTTATGAACTTTTAGTAGATAGAGCAGAAGTAAAAAAAGTAGTGGCAAAAACAAAATTTAAAAATTTATATTTAATACCTGCATCTATAAATTTAGCTGGAGTTGATATGGAATTAATGGATATGTCAAGACAAAATCCAGAATTTGTTCCACAAATGCAATTAAAGAAATATTTAGAAGAAATAAAAGATGTTTTTGATTATATAATTCTTGATTGTCCTCCATCATTAGGACTTATTACAACAAATGCACTAGCAGCATCAAATTCAGTTGTAATACCAGTTCAATGTGAGTTTTTTGCACTTGAAGGGATTATGCAATTATTAAACTCAATAATGATAGCGCAAAAAAAATTAAATCCTACTTTAGATATTGAAGGAGTACTTTTAACAATGTTAGACAATCGTACAAATTTAGGTCTTGAAGTAGTTGAGGAAATAAAAAGTTATTTCAAGGAAAAAGTTTATGATACTATAATACCAAGACTTGTTAGACTTTCAGAAGCCCCAAGTCATGGAAAGCCTATACATGCATATGACCCAAGAAGTAGAGGGACTGAAGCTTATATAAATTTAGCTAAAGAGGTGATTGAAAGAAATGGAAACTAAGAAAAGAGCATTAGGAAAAGGTTTAGAGCAACTTTTTAATACAGAAAACTTAGATTTAGATAGTTTTGAAAAAACTGTATATGAAACTGCAACAAAAGAAGAAATAATAGATATAAATTTAGATGAACTTAGAGCAAATCCTTATCAACCGAGAAAAGTTTTTAATGATGAAGCTTTACAAGATTTAGCTGAATCTATAAGAGAACATGGCGTTTTTCAACCTATAATAGTAAAAAAGAGTATAAAAGGTTATGAAATAATTGCCGGAGAGAGAAGGGTTAGGGCTTCTAAACTAGCAGGTCTTACAAAAATACCAGCTATTATTCGCAATTTAAATGATGAACAAATGATGGAAATTGCTTTACTTGAAAATTTACAAAGAGAAAATTTAAGTGCAATAGAAGAAGCGATTGCTTATAAATCAATGATAGAAAAACTCTCATTAACTCAAGAAGAGTTATCAAAAAAAGTTGGAAAAAGTAGAAGTCATGTTACAAATACATTAGGTCTTTTAAGATTACCAAAAGAAGTTCAAGTAATGGTTGCTAATAATCAAATTAGTATGGGACATGCTAGAGTTTTAAGTAAATTAGAAGATGATACAAAAATAATCAATATGGCTCAAGAAATTGTTTCTAAGAAAATACCAGTAAGGGAATTAGAACAAGAATCAGAAAAAGAGATAAAAAAGGTAAAAATAGAGAGAAAACCTATTAACAATGATTTTAAATATGTGGAAGAATTGTTAAGAGAAAAATTAGATACAAAAGTAAAAATAAAAGATAAAAAAATAGAAATAAGTTTTACAAATGTGGCTGATTTGAATAGAATTTTAGAAGTTTTAAATATAAGAGAGTAATCAGTTTGGTGATATATAATGGATAAAGAGTATAAATTAGGTAGTATTGTTACAATGAAGAAGGAACATCCTTGCGGAACAAATGAGTGGGAAATAGTTAGACTAGGTGCCGATATAAAAATAAAGTGTGTAAAATGCGAAAGAGCAGTTATGCTACCTAGAATAGATTTTAATAAAAAATTAAAAAGAATAATAAAGTATTAGGAGGAAACTAGTGAAAAGTAAAAAGAAACTACAAACAATGGGGCCTGTAGTTGAAATAATGTTATTAATATTAATAGTTTCTGTGTTAAGTTTTGTGTTTTATTTGCTAAAAATGAGTGGATATAAAACAGATGGCGGAACTTTTGAAACAACTTTGTTAGTTATTAATAATATATTTAGTAGTAAAGGAATAAAGCATATTTTAGATTCTACGTTAACTAATTTTCAAACTCTAGAACCATTGATTTTAATAATATTGTCATTAATTGCGACGTCAATATTAGAAGCAAGTGGATTATTAAAACAAATATTTTTACCACTAAAAAAAATAAAACCAAAATATGTTACTATGATTGTTATGTTCGTTGGTATTATTTCAACCATAATAGGTGATTATAGTTATGCGTTATTGCTACCAATAGCGGGAATTCTTTATAAATATATTGGAAGAAGTCCTTCCCTTGGAATACTTGCTATGTTTATTGCGATAACGATAGGATATGGTACTGGTATTATATATAATTATCAAGCGTACCAACTTGGGGATATTACTGAGCTAGCTGCTAGTAGTATAGTAGATAAATACAATTATGAATTATTATCAAATATTTTTGTACTAATAACATCTACTTTGATATTCACGGTTGTAGGCACAATGGTGTTAGAAAAATTTTCTAAAAAATATAGGAGATATGAAGAAACAGATAATTTAAATGTATCTAATAAGGCAGCAAAAGTTACTTTAGTGGTTTTTATTGTATTGTCTTTAGCTTTTATATATTGCATAATTCCAGGACTCCCTAAGTCTGGAATATTATTAGATAAATCAGAACCGACATACATAGGAAAATTATTTGGTGCAGGTTCTTCATTAAGCCAAGGATTTATGGTGCTAATAATAGCGGTGCTAATGATTTGTGGATTTGTATATGGAACGGTATCTAAAAATATAAAAAATAGTAGCGATTATAGTAAAGCTTTGACAAAATCATTTGAAAATACAGGGTCTGTATTTGTACTTTTATTTTTTGCATCAATATTATATGAAATAATCGATTGGACTAATTTTGATGAAGTAATAGTTACAAATATTATAGATTTTGTGGGTTCAACACAATTATCTGGTTTAATGCTTGCGATTGTTGCTTTTATATCGATAGTAATTATTTCTGTATTTATACCACAAACACTTTTAAAATGGGAATTAATAGCGCCTATTTACATTCCGTTATTAATGAGAGCAAATATAAGCCCAGCATTTACGCAAACCTTATTTTTAGCAGCAGATTCTGTAGGAAAATTCTTTTCTCCTATATATATTTATTTAATAGTTGCTATAGGTTTTATGCATAAATACGAAAAAGAAACAAATGTTAGTATTATAAATACAATGAAGAAAATAATGCCGACTATTTTGATCTTGTCACTAGTTTGGATAGTAATGATATTCGGTTGGTATTTGATAGGACTTCCGATAGGAATAAATTCTTCAATAACATTATAATTTACATATGTTTACAAAATTTGGGAAATATTTCCCAAATTTTTTTATAATCAATTGACCCTTTATAAATAACTAATATATAATAAAAATGTAATGTCATTAATAGGGATTACGAATGAGTAGTTCTATATAAGAATAAAGGGGACATTAAGTAGAAAATATCATTTGTATTAATGATATTTTTTTCTTGTGTTTTATTATATTTTATAGTAAACTAATTATTGAAAGAAGTGATATTATGAGTTTAACAGCAGGAATAGTAGGATTACCAAATGTAGGAAAAAGTACTTTGTTTAATGCAATAACAAAAAAAAATATATTAGCAGCTAATTACCCTTTTGCGACTATAGATCCAAATGTAGGAGTTGTTGTAGTACCAGATGAACGATTGGATTTTTTAAATAATTTATATAATCCAAAAAGTTTAGTTCCAACTACTTTTGAATTTACAGATATAGCTGGTTTAGTTAAAGGCGCATCTAATGGAGAGGGATTAGGAAATAAATTTTTATCGCATATAAGAGAAGTTGATGCTGTATGTGAAGTTGTAAGATGTTTTGAGAACAATGACATAATACATGTTGAAAATATAGTAGATCCTATTAGAGATATAGAAATAATAGAAGTAGAGTTAATACTTGCGGATTTAGAAGTAGTAGAAAATAGATTTAATAAAATAGGAAAAAAGGCATCATTATCAAAGGATAAAGAAGTTCAAAAAGAAGCAACTATTTTAACTAAGTTAAAAGAAACTTTAGAACAAAATATACCTATAAGAAGAATTGAACTTACTGAAGATGAGAAACTATATATAAAACCATTTAATTTGCTTACAAGTAAGCCAATTATATATGTAGCAAATGTTTCAGAAGATGATTTATTAATAGGTGATAATAAATATATTGAGCAAGTTAGAGAATATGCTAAAAAGGATAATGCTGAAGTAGTTGTAATATGTGCAAAAGTAGAATCTGACTTGTGTGATATGGCTCAAGAAGAGAAAAATGAATTTCTAAAAGAACTTGGAGTAAATGAAAGTGGAATAGATAAACTTATTAAAGCTTCATATACTTTATTAGGATTAAAAACATTCTTTACAGCAGGAGAAGATGAATGTAGAGCTTGGACATTTAAAGCAGGGATGAAAGCTCCTCAATGTGCAGGTATTATTCATAGTGACTTTGAAAAAGGTTTTATTAAGGCAGAAATAATGGGCTACGAAGATTTAAAAAAAGAAGGTAGTGAAAAAGCCGTAAAAGAAGCAGGAAGAATGAGACTTGAGGGGAAAGAATATATAATGCAAGATGGCGATATTTGCTATTTTAGATTTAATGTATAGAGAGTGATAGCATGAAATTTTTTTGTGAGTATTGTGGAAATAGAATTGATGCGAATGTAGATCGTAAGTGTCCTAACTGTGGTGCGTCTTATAGAAAAAATAAAAAATTTATAGAATTAGAAGCAGAAAGAAAAAAACAAATAGAATTAGGTAGAGAATATACTCAAAAAGTATTTGGACATGTTACAGGTGTTATGAAATTTTCAAAAGTATTTTTTATAATACCTATAATAGTTTTTGTCGGTATTTTTGTTACTATAATTTCTTTTGCTATAAGAACTACTGAAAATTTTGAGTCTAAGGATAAAGTAGAATTTAATATACTTGAAGAATTAAAAAACAATTTAGAAACAGATGAAGAAAAAGAAGTTACTGTAAATTTTGGCGAATATGGTGAAACATTAGAGTATAGAGTCAAGGTTACAAATTATAAGACTGTAGAAGATCCTTTTAATTTGCTAGAAGAAGGTTATGAGTATGTTCAATTTGACTTAGTAGTAGAAAATTTAACTGATTATAAAATATATTCAGAGGATGTGTATTGCATTGTGGATGGTGTTTCTCAAAAGAATTCTTTTACATCTGGTTATTCAGATTTGCCTTTTGATATTTCAAAAAAATTGGCAGTGACGGGAAGCTCAAAATTTATAGTGTCTAAGAGTGCTAAAAGTTATGATATAAGATATGGTGATTATGTAACAATTCACATAGAAAAATAAAAGTGTGCATAACATTAACGAAAAAAAGTTATACACACTTTTTGTTCTAATATTATAGAAAGAGGGAATAAAATGGAACTTAGTAAAGTTATTTGTGACAGGCGAAGCATAAGATATTTTAATGAAAAAAAGATAGAAGAAAAATATATTATAGATATATTGAATCATGGAATTAAATCACCATCTGCACACAATAGGCAACCATGGTACTTCATAGTGCTTTCAGATAAAAATAAACAAATGGAAGTAGCAAATATACTTGAGGGAAATACTGATTTGAGTACTAAAATCACATGCGATGCGATTAGAAATTGTAGTCATTGTATATTAGTATTTGCGGATATAACGGATGATTTGATGGATATACAATCTGTTGGTGCTTGCATTGAAAATATGACTTTAAGAGCGACAGATTTAAATTTTGGTTCATTATGGATTGGATATATTGTGAAGGTAGAAAAACAATTACAACAATTATTTAATACAAATAAAACTTTAGTTGCGGCTCTGGCACTTGGATATAAAGATGCATCTCCAAAAGAAAGACCAAGAAAAAGTTTAGAAGAAATATCTGAGTGGTATTAAGTAAATTTATAAAAATTTAATAGATATAATTAAAATAAGGTTTACAAACCAAAAAAAGTTTGTTATAATCTTAGGCGAGTAAGAAATTTACTCCTTGCTCGAAGAGAGCCAAAGACCATAAGGAGGTGTAGAAAATGAAAAATTATGAAATTATGTTCATAGTAAGACCTACATTAGGAGAAGATGAAATAAAAAAAGTTGCATCTAGCTTCCAAAAAACATTAGAGACTAATGGAGCGAAAGTTACAAGTGTAGATGCTTGGGGACAAAAAACATTAGCTTATGAAATCAAAGTAGGAAGCAATACTTACAAAAGTGGATATTACTTCGTAGTTACTATTGAAGCTGGTGATGATAAAGCTGTTAAAGAATTTGATCGTTTAGCTTTAATAAGTAATGATATTATAAGACATATAGTAATCAATAAGGAAGACTAAGAGGTGAATCTATGAATAAAGTAGTATTAGTAGGAAGATTAACTGCTAAACCAGAATTACGTTATACTCCACAAAATACAGCTTATACAAGATTCTCAGTTGCAGTAAATAGAAATTTTACAAGCGCTGATGGAAAAAGGGAAACTGATTTTATAAATGTAGTTGCATGGCGTAAACAAGCAGAAACAATATCAAAATATTTTGATAAAGGAAATTTAATTGCCTTAGAGGGTAGATTACAAACCGGAAGTTATGATGATAAAGAAGGAAACAAAAGATATACCGTAGATGTTGCGCTAGATAATTTTGAATTTGTTGAAAGTAAAGCTGCTAGAGAACAATCTAGTTCAAATTCTTCAACACCATATGATTATCAAGACGGTATATCACACAATGAAGTAAATATAGAATATGATCCATTTGCTGAATTTGGTGATAGTGTTTCTATAGACGATAACTTCCTAGAATAATAGGAGGAATAATAATGGCAGAGTTTTATAGAAAAAAGAAAAAAATTTGTCAAATGTGTGCTGGTAAAGATGTAGATTACAAAAATGTTGATGTAATCAAAAAATATATAAGTGCAGATAAAGGCAAAATTTTACCAAGAAGAATTACAGGTGCTTGTGCTAAACATCAAAGACATATAGCTACTCAAGTTAAGTATGCTAGACATATGGCACTTATACCATTCGTTAAATAAGATAGTTAATTCTATCTTTTTTTGTGTCAATTTGACAAAAATCAAATTTATTGATATTATACTACCTTGCAAAGGGGGATTTTTTAT
>JAZTXB010000034.1:0-1930 GCA_045636225.1 Bacilli bacterium | reverse complement strand
TTATTTATAAAATATCTATCATGTGATACAAAAAGTATTGTACCATTAAACTCTATTAAAGCATTTTCAAGTATTTCTCTTGTATCCATATCTATATGATTAGTAGGTTCATCAAGTATTAAGAAATTATAATTATCTTGTATTAAACAAAATAACTTTAATCTAACTTTTTCACCTCCTGATAAGTATTTTATCTTTTTATGTATATTTTCCCCCACAAATAAAAATTTATATAAGGCACTTCTCAAATGCTCTTCAGGTCCTATAAAATATTTTCTAGCTTCTTCTAATATACTAAAATTAGGATTATCAAAACATATGTCTTGTGGTATAAAACCTAATTTTATATTACTACCTAAATATTTATCACTTTTTAATATTTCCTTTATTAAGGTAGATTTTCCTACTCCATTATCTCCCACTATACAACATTTTTCTTTATAATATATATTTAAATCCACATTATCAAGCAATAATTTATCTTTAAAACTTATATTCATATTTTTTATTTTTAATACTTCCTTACCACTTCTTTCATTTGTATTAAATTTAATATTTATACTTTTTTTATTTTCTGGTTTATCTAATTTTTCCATTTTTTCTAATCTTTTCTTTATACTAGCAGCTCTTCTAAAAAATATTTCACCGCCACTTGGTGAACATAGTTTACCAAATTCTTGTAATTTTTTTATTGCTTTTTTCATAGCCTCTATTATTTTTTCTTGATCTTTATATTTCTTAAATTCTAACATTAATCTATTTTCATTTTCTTTTATAAAGTATGAATAATTACCAAAATAAAATTCTAAACCTCTTTTAGTTATTAAAACAATTTTATTAACTACTTTATCTAAAAAATATCTATCATGAGAAACTATTAAAATTGTTGATTTTGTAGTGCTTAAATATTTTTCTAACCACTCTATTCTTTTTATATCTAAATGATTAGTAGGTTCATCTAAAAGTAATACGTCAGGTTCTATTAATATTAATCTAATAAGAGAAGATATAGTTTTTTCTCCCCCCGATAAAGTATTAAAATTCCTATTTAGCATTTCATCTGTTATATTAAAAGCAGATAGTACTTTACTTATTTTAGTTTCAAATTCATATCCACCTAAATTTATAAATTTTTCTTGTAACTTAGTATATTTAGTTATCACTTTAAGATCACTATTTAAATTATTTTCTAACTTCTCTAATTTTTCTTTTATTTCTAATAATTCTTTAAAAGTACTATAAATATAATCTTTTACTATAATATTATTTTCCTCTGGTATTTGTGATAAATACCCAACACTTATACCTTTTCTAATTGAAATATCACCACTATTTATATTTTCTATGCCTGCAATAATTTTTAAAAGTGTACTTTTACCACACCCATTAGCACCTATTAAGGCAACCTTTTCTCCTTTATTAATTGTTAAATCTATATTATTAAGAACTTTATCAAATCCATAAGATTTACTCACTTTATTTAAATTTATATCTATCATATTATCACATCCTATCAAACAAAAAAACTATACAGACACCTGTATAGTTATACATACAGATGCAGGCACGACGAAAACTCACACCTGCATCTAATTTTTGTTTTAAATGCGAGGTGTGATATTATTTGTATACATGATTACTTTACCTATATATTTTTTCATAATATCACTTCCACTAAAAATATAATATAAAAAAAACTTTTTGTCAATAAAAAGTTTTTAATTCCACCATTTTATACTTTTATATAATTGTATTTCTTTTTGATATTCCACGCCCTTATTATAAATATTAATAATATTTTCTGGTAATTCATTAATACGTATTGGTATTCTTTTTAATATGTCTATATTTTTTTCTTTAACATATTCAAGAATACTTTGTTTTGATAAATAAGTTTTGTCATATTCTTCATATAATGGATGTTTTGAAG
>JAZTXB010000033.1:0-24142 GCA_045636225.1 Bacilli bacterium | reverse complement strand
TATAAAAAACAATTAAAGAGGAAAAAAACTCTTAATAAAATTTATAGATTAATAAACTTAGAACTTGAAGATAGGCATAATAATATTAAGTTATTAGAAGAGTTACAGACGAAAACATTTGAGGAAATTAAGAAATTTAATGATAGGATTTTATATTTAGAAGATTTAATGATAGAAAACAGTAAATATGTGAAAGAATTTTTAATTGTAAAAAAATATTTTTCTCAGTTAATAGCTTACGATGATACCGATTATTCTGAGGTATGTAAGGTATATAATCTTCTTTCAAATAATACAAATTTAAAAGATAAATTAAAAGAGTTTGAAGAGGTTTTTATTAATGAAAGAGAACTTTCTTTAAAAGAAGAAAATTTCATATATGAGAAAACAGGTATTAAAAATTTAAAAATATCGTTAGATTATATAAGTGCAAATTACATGGAACATCTTAGTGAACGTTTAAAAAAGATAGTAAATGAAATTTATGAAGAAATAGAAAAAGAAAATGTTAATGTTACGGAATTATATAATAAATTAAAAGAAGTAGTTAATCATATATGGAAATATGATATTACTGATGTATATTCATATAAGCAAGGAAATGACTTTTGTTTTATATGTACTAATAATCAGTTTATAGATGAAAAATATCAAGCTATATTAATAACACAAAAAATGTTAGAAAGAGTAACTGATTATTCAAATTATCAAATAGGATTTGTTTGTGGTTTTAATGATAATCTTTTATATGCTGCTGAATCAGAAGATATAATGACAGTTGAATATAATGATATGTCAAATTTAAAAACCCCTAAACAAATTGAACAAGAATTTTTAAATTTTAAAGTTCGTAATAGATTAGCATTGAATGGGTATAAGACGAATATAGCAGCTGTTTATTTAATAGATGATGGTGATTTTATTAAATATAAAAAATCATTAGAACTAGCTAATCAGTATAATTTGCCTTTATTAATATTAAAAAAAGATAAACATTAGTTTATCTTTTTATTTTTTTATAAATTTTTAATAATAATGGATAAAATAATTTTATTGGATAATATATTTTAGAAGTTGGTAAATCATATTCTCCTGCAAAAACCATAACTCTTGCATCATATTTTTCTTTGAAATTAGAAAGATGATCATTTAAATTACCATCTACACCTCCAAGATTACAATAATGACAATTATTTTGCATAGAAAATTTTATAATTTCAAATACTAATCCAGTAGATGCTCTTAATTTGTTAAATTTAGCGCTATTTCCGGCATATAAGTATTCACTTGTTCTTACACCTTCTTTGTTACTAGGAAGTAGCATTAAAGATGCTGAAAGTGTAAGTACGTTACCGTTTTCTTCTTTTTCTTTTATTGCTTCATTAATTTCTTCTTCTTTGCCATTATTATTTTTCAAAAAATCAATATATTTTTCTAAATTTATATAGGAAAATACTAAATATGCATTATCTTTATAATTTGACATAATCTTTTCAAAATATTCTTTATTTCTTAAATTAATATTTTGCTTTAGTTCTGTTTCTTTTAGTAATTTAACCAAATCATCAACTCTATTAATATCATTAGTAATTTCAAATGTTATACCTCTTTTTTCATGAAAACTTCCAATATAATATTTGAATTTACTTTTATAATTTTTTAATATACTTTCCTCATCAAGTATATTTAATTCAGTATCACATAATGGAGAAAACATATTATATTGAGGTTGTAAATTCTTATCCATTTCTTTATGTAGTCCGGTATTTTTATATCCTAATTTAATAAGATTGTCATTTTTTATTTGGTAATCCTTAGAATACATGTGTTCTACTTCTTTTTCTTTAAAGCTATCATCGCTTATACAAAAATTAGGATCTATCTTGACCATATATGCATTATGTTTTTTTGCTAATTGTTTTATATTATTTGTCATTTCTTTTAAATCTTCATAATTAGTAAAATCTATTAAATATCCTCTCGGAATATAAAACATAGTGATATTTTTAATTATTTTTTTAATAAGTATTAAGCATACTCCGACTAAAGTATTATCTTTATATAGACCGCAGTGCAAATGCCCCCAATTATCTTTTATATTTGCCCAATTATATTCTTGCATGAAACTAGCCATAGAATAATTAGAAACAAATTTGTCATATTCTTTTTTTTCTAATTCACTAGTAAATTTATACATTTTATCCCATCTTTCTTTATTCATTATACCCTAAAACAAAGGTTTTTACAACCAATTTATAAAAGTCAATCTAAATGCATATTTTTTAGTATAAATGATTTACTTGTTAAAAGAATGAAAAAATAGTATAATAAAAAGTAGAGGTGACTCATGAAAAAGAATTCTTTTATAGGCGGTGCGTTTATTGCTACTTTAGGAATAATAATAGTAAAAGTAATAGGCCTTTTATATGTAATACCATTTAATGCGATAATTGGAGAACAAGGTGGAGCACTTTATGGATATGGGTATAATATATATAATTTGTTTTTATCTATATCAAGTGCAGGATTTCCATTTGCAATAAGCAAGCTTACAAGTGAGTATAATGCTTTAGGTTTAAAAAAAGCAGTAAAGGATACATATAAAATAGCTACACGAATTATATTTGTGATTTCTGTAGTAATATTTGTATTATTATTTATATTTGCTCCGCAAATAGGTAAATTAATAATAGGTGATGTGTCAGGTGGAAACACTTATGAAGATATTGGTTTTGTTATTAGGATGGTTTCTTTTGCAATATTAGTAGTACCTTTTTTAAGTGTTACAAAAGGTTTTCTACAAGGACATAAGTTTATAACGCCTACAAGTATAAGTCAGGTAATAGAGCAAATAGTTCGTGTAATAGTTATTTTAGTTGGTAGTTTTTTAGCTCTTAAAGTATTTAATAGTGATTTAAAAACAGCTGTTGGAATAGCTGTAAGTGGTGCTTTCTTCGGAGGGGTTGCGGCTTATATATTCTTACGTATTAAAATGAAAAAAAACAAAATATTAAATGAAAAAGTGGATGAAAATAGTAGTGTATCTGCAAAAGAGATAGGTAAAAAAATATTAACATATTCAATCCCATTTATAATAATAAGTTTAGTATATAATTTATATAATACGGTAGATATGATATTAGTATCTAGAACAATGAATGATATATTAAAATTTCCAATAAATGTTACTGAATCAGTAGTAAGTGTATTTACAACATGGGGAGTTAAATTAAATAGTATATTACTTGCTATTACAACAGGGCTTACAACAAGTTTAATTCCAAATATAGTAAGTAGTTATACAAAAGGAGATATAAAAGATGTTAATAATAAATTTAATAAAGCTCTTCAATGTATTTTATTAATAATAGTTCCTTTAACACTTTTCTTATCTTTACTAGTAAAACCTGTATGGACATTGTTTTATGGTGCTAGTACATATGGCCCTATAGTTTATAAAATGTTTGTGTTTGCAGCTCTTTTTGGTGGTTTTTATTCAATAGTAGTAAATACATTACAAGGTTTAAATAAATATAAATTAGTAATAACAACAGTACTTGTTGGACTATTAATTAATACAGTATTAGATGTTCCATTTATGTTACTCATGAATAGTTTAGGTTATGAAGTAAGTTATGGTGCTGTAATAGCAGCTATGTTAGGATATTCAACATCTATCATAATTTCACTTATAGTGTTAAATAAAAAGTATGGATTTAAATTTACTGATACAGCAAAAAAATTACCTGGATATATTATATCGTATACTTCTTTTATAGTTGTTATAACATTATTAAAATTCATAATTCCAACTACTTTACAGGGAAGATTAGTACAAATACCAGTCCTTGCAGTATTCGGAATAGTTAGTTTTGGTATATATGCAGTTATAAATTATTATAATGGTAATTTAACAGCAATTTTCAATTTAAGGAGGAAGAAAAAATGAAAATAGGAATAGCAAATGATCATAGAGGGATTGAAACAAAACAAAAGTTGACACAATATTTAACAAGTAAAGGTTATAATGTAATTAATTATGGAACAGATACAGAGGATAGAGTTGATTACACTAAATATGGATTTATAATAGGTGAAAAAGTAGCTAATCATGAAGTAGATTATGGTATAGCAATTTGTGGAAGTGCTATTGGAATATCAATTGCTTGTAATAAGGTAAAAGGTGTAAGATGTGGTAAAGTAAATAATGTAGATGAAGCAATACATGGAAAAGAAAGAGATTTTGTAAATGTGATTGCTTTATCAGGCGCTACACCTATAGAAGAAAATATAAAAATAATTGATGCTTTTTTAGAAGCACAAGAAAATATAATAGACCCTGTATATAAAAAGAGAATAGATCAAATAGTGGAATATGAAAATGATTAAAAGTATATTATATATATTTACTCTTATTATGACTATTTGGGCTATGGAAGGATTAGACTTAAATAAATTTTTTAAACAAAGTAGAGTATATCAAGCTAGGTTTATATATTTATTAATTGCTATGTGTATATCTTATTTAGCTACAAATTTCATATATGATTTTATTGTAAGTTTTCAAATAATAAAGTAGTATGTTTTATTAAGGAGATGGTATCTTGATAAAAAAAATACTACTTTTTTCATGCTTAATAACGTTTATACCTTTAATAATTGTTTCTATTTTCATTAGAAATGATGAAATAATATTTAATTTTTCAGAAAATAGTGTAGTTAGAGTATATAGGGAAAAAACAAATCAAATTGAACATGTCCCTATAGAAGAATATGTAGTGGGTGTTCTTGCTGGAGAAATGCCAATAAGTTTTGAAATAGAGGCATTAAAAGCACAAGCTGTTGCATCCCGTTCGTATGTGATGAAACAAATAGAAAAAAACAATAATAAAGAATATGATGTAGTAGATACTGTGATGAATCAAGTTTATTTAGATAAAAATTATTTAATGGCAGCTTGGAGCGCTTCTTATACAGATAATATTAATAAAATAAAACTAGCTGTTTTATCTACAAAGGGAGAATATTTATCATATGATGGTAAAGTAGCTGAAGCTCTTTTCTTTTCTACTAGTCCAGGTGTTACAGAAAATAGTGAAGAAATATTTGTAAGTAACGAACCATATTTAAGAAGTGTATCAAGTACTTGGGATGAAATCTCACCTGTATATAGTGTAACTATAACGTACACTCTTTCTGAATTTTATAATTTATTAAATCTTTCTTATAATGATAAACTTAATATAGAAATAATAGAAAAAACAAGTACAGGAAGAGTAAAAAAATTAAAAATAAATAATAAGGAATTAACTTCTAATTACATATGTTCAAAGCTATCTTTAAATTCCACTTATTTTGAAATAATACAAGATGGTTCAAAAGTTATAATAAAAAATAGGGGATATGGTCATGGGGTAGGTATGAGCCAATATGGCGCTGAAGGAATGGCGAGAGAGGGGTATACCTATCAGCAAATACTAAAGCATTATTATAATAATGTTGAAATAAAAAAATTTTAAAAAATGTATAAAAAAAAATTTTTTGTTCACACTTATTAGTGAGGTGAATAAAATGAAAAGACAATTAAAAAAATCTGTTGTATATAGTTTATATGGCATTTCTTTTACTCTTTTGTTAAGCGGTGTTGTTTTACTTGGTATGGCAGCCAAAGAATCTACAAAACAAACATTTGATTATGTGTCTAAAAGTATTTTTGATTATGAGGAGGAAATTAAAGTAGTTAATACAGGCGAGGTAATGTTGCGTCCTTATATTGAAGAAAGTGTAAAAATAGTAAAAAATTATTATGATTATAAAGGTGAAGCTGAAAATCAAGAAAAATCTTTAATTTATTATGAAAACACATATATTCCAAGTAGTGGAGTTGCTTATTCAAATGGAGACACATTTAAAGTTGTATCAATACTTGAAGGAACTGTAAAAGAAGTAAAAGAAGATACAACTTTGGGAAATACAATTACTATAGAACATAATAATGGAATTGTTAGTGTTTATCAGAGCGTTGCTAATATAGCTGTAAAACCAGGAGATGTGGTTAATGCCGGATTTGTAATTGCTACTAGTTCAACATCTAATATTTCATCAGATTTAGATAACCATTTGTATTTTGAATTAATAATAGATGGTGTATGTGTTAACCCTGAAAATTATTATGATAAGCAAATTAGTGAATTATAGGAGGGCATAGCCCTTTTTATGTATAAAAAATATTAAAAAATATATAATTTACTAAAGGGGTGCTTAATGAATTGTTTAATAATTAAAAGGGTATTAGAAGAAGCTAATTATATGTTAAATACAAAAAAAACAATAAGAGAACTGGCTACTGTATTTAATGTTTCTAAAAGTACTGTACACAAAGATTTACATGAAAGATTACAAGAAATAAATATTGATTTATATGAACAAATAGATTGTATTTTGAAGTATCATATAGATGTTAGACATATAAGAGGTGGAGAGTCTACTAAAAAAAAATATAAAAAGTTAATTTAACTTAAGTAAAAATAGGTAAAATATGGTATAATAATATATGATGGAGGGCGATAGTATGTTTGCTAAAGATATAGGAATAGATTTAGGTACTGCCAATGTATTAATATATATTAAGGGTCAAGGAATAGTTTTAAATGAACCTAGTATAGTAGCAATAGATTCAGATACAAAAAAAATACTTGCAGTAGGAGCACAAGCAAGAGAAATGCTAGGAAGAACTCCTGGAAAAGTTCAAGCAATTAGACCTATGAAAGATGGAGTAATTGCAGATTTTGAAGTAACTGAAATGATGTTAAATAGTTTTATTAGAAAAGTAAATGGAAAAAGTTTTTTATCTAGACCTAGAATACTTATTTGTTGCCCTTCTAATATAACACAAGTAGAAAAGAATGCTATTAAAGAAGCTGCTGAAAGAACAGGTGCCAGAAAAGTCTTCTTAGAAGAAGAACCAAAAATAGCTGCCATTGGTGCAGGTTTAGATATATCAAAACCAAGTGGAAATATGGTTATAGATATTGGTGGTGGAACTACTGATATTGCTATTTTATCCCTTGGAGATATAGTTACAAGTGAATCAATTAAAATAGCAGGAAATACATTTGATAATGACATTATTAAGTATATAAAAGAAAAATATAAGTTATTAATTGGTGATAGAACAGCAGAAGAAATAAAGCTAGAAATAGGTTCTGTATATCCTGAAGACAAAAATGAAAAAATGGATGTAAAGGGAAGAGATTTAGTTACGGGACTACCTCATACAATAACTATTTGTAGTGAAGAAGTAGAAGAGGCTCTTAGAGAAAGTGTTTATACAATAATTCACGCTGCTAAAAATGTTCTTGAACAAACACCACCAGAACTTGCTGCAGATATAATAGATAAAGGAATAGTAATAACTGGTGGAGGCGCTTTAATTCACGGATTTGAAGAACTTCTTTCTCATGAATTAAAAGTACCTGTATTTATCGCAGAGACTCCGCTTACATGTGTAGTAGAAGGAACTGGAATATTACTTGAAAATATTCATTTATTAGAAAAATAAAAAATACTAAAATTTATTAGTATTTTTTTTGTATTTTTCTAAATAGTAATCCCTAAGTTCTTTAAATCTATTAAAATGAACAACTTCTCTTTGTCTTAAAAAAGCAAGCGGAGCAAGTAAATCTTGATCATTTGTCATATCCATTAAATGTTCATATGTAACTCTTGCTTTTTGTTCAGCAGCCATATCTTCCATCAAATCTGCATTCCAATCACCAGTTGTCTGAAAATAAGCAGAAGTAAAAGGTACACCATTTGCATCTGTTGGAAATAATGCATGATCATGTTGAACGTATTGTCCCGTAAGTCCAGCAGCAGCTAATTCATCAGGAGTAGCACCTTTCATTAATTGTTTAACCATAGTAGCAATCATTTCAACATGGGCCATTTCTTCTGTTCCAATATCATTTAATAATGCATACCCTCTTTCATCAGGCATACTATATCTTTGATTTAAATATCTCATAGCAGCAGTCCATTCACCATCTGGCCCACCATATTGAGCAAGCATGGCTTTAGCCATTTTTAAATCTTTTCTTTTTATATTTATAGGATATTCTAATTTTTTATCATATTTCCACATAATAACCTCCTATTTATCCCAAGGCCATGGCATATTATTCCATGCCCAAGGATATGAGTTTAAGCTATCACTATTTGTAGTAATAGGCCCATATTTAGCCTCATATTCTTTTAACATATTTTCTTTTTCTAATCTATATTGATTATATAGATTAATTTTTTCTTTATCATTAGGGAAAACATCTAAATAAAGATTTAAATCAATCATCGCAAAACCTAATGCATCAATTTCAGTAAGCATCTTTGCTTGCTCATTCATTGGTTTTATTTCATATGGTTCCTTAGCTTTGTAAGGGTCATATAAATTTTTAAATAAATTACCTCTAATTAAACCATTATAAGGGTCGTATAAATTATTGAAAGTATTTTTAGCAGGGGTAATCATTTTATTATTCATAGTAATATCTGAATAATTAAAGTTTTTAAATTCAGGGTAATAATTCATAAATTCCTCCTCGTTTTATAATATGTATTCTAAGTTTTTTTGTATAGGTCATTGTCTATTTATAAAAAAATATAAAAAATACTAGACAAAATAATGAAAGTTTGTTAAAATATACTTCGTAAGTTATTACTTACAAATGGCGAAATTGGTGAAGTGGTTAACACGGCGGATTGTGGTTCCGTTATGCAAGGGTTCGATTCCCTTATTTCGCCCCATTATTAAAATGAAAAGAGTATTTGAAAAATGCTCTTTTTTATTATTTATTTTTTAAAAAAAGTGATATATATATGTTTAATAAGTTTTAAAATTTTGACTTTAAATTAGTTATATTGTAAAATGATATTGGTTAATCATAAAATAGAAATTTAAAAAATATATTATTTATGAAAAAAGTTTAATAAAAAGTAATTTTTATGTTTGAGGTGTTTAAATTGGGAAAAAATATAATTCAAAGAACATGGAGAAAAATAGACAATACTGCTAAAGCGTTTACTATGGAAGAAAATAAATATATTAACACATTTAGATTATCTGTAGTATTAAAGAGAAAGATTGACCCAAAGATATTAAAACAAGCTATAAATAAGACATTAGATATGTATCCTAGTTACAAAGTAAAAATGAAATCTGGTTTTTTTTGGAACTATTTGAAAATAAATAAAAGTTCTCCAATAGTGGAAAAAGAAAAAAATAAATTTATTCAGTCTATTAATTTAGGAAAGAATAATGATTATCTTTTTAAAGTTACATATGCATCAAATAAGATAAATTTAGATATATGTCATATTTTAACTGACGGAATAGGGGCAACAATATTTTTTAAAGGAATAATATATAACTATCTTAATTTAAAATATAATTTAATTACAAATAAAGAAGAAATAATAAGCGATAATTGTTCTTATCAAGATCAACTTATACAAAATGCTGATAAAAAATTATTGTGTGAGGAAAAGAGTAAAAAAGCATTTTTAATTAGAGATAAATCTAATATATTTAATAATAAAACTTATCACTATATTATTGATTTAAATAAGTTTAAAGAAACATGCAAAAAAAATAAAGTAACTATATCAGAGTATTTATCGGCTCTTTATATATATGCGATTTATAGGACAATATATAATAAAGAATCTAATAAAGATATATCTCTTACTATACCTGTTGATTTAAGAAGACATTATAATGTAAATTCCTTTTCTAATTTTTTTACTTGTATGAATATAAAAGGTAATGTGCTTAAAGAAAAATATATGAACTTTAAAAAAATATTAGCTGAAGTAAAAAAAGAATTTAAGAATAAATTAACGTTAGATAATATTCAAAAGTATTTATCTAGAGATGTAAAATTAGGTACTAATTTTGGTATAGGAATAGTTCCGCTTTTTATAAAAAAGCCATTTATGAGAACTTTTGGGGACTTGTTTAATCAATCAGCAACTACAACACTTTCAAATATAGGGCAAATAAAAATAGCAGAGCAATATAAAAAATATATTGATAATATTGTAGCTTTAGTAAGTACGGGTAAAATTCAAAAAGTAAAATGTACGGTTTGCTCATATGAAAATAATCTTACAATAACAATTAATTCAAGTTTAAAAAATAATAAGTTAGAAAAAGAATTTTATAAATTATTAGTAGAACATATTGGTAAAGTTAGATTGGAAAGCAATATTGCTTAATAAAAAAATACAGAATTATTTATCTGTATTTTTTTGCGCTAAATATTTGCATGCATTTAAAGCTGCTGTAGTTCCATCGCTACATGCTGTTGTAAGTTGTCTCACGTCTTTTATTCTTATGTCACCTGCAACAAATATTCCATTTATGTTAGTTTTACAATCTTCATTAGCTATTATATAACCTTTAGAATCTGTTTCAATTATATTTTTGCACATTTCTGATACAGGAACATATCCTATTTCTATAAATAGTCCATCTACATTTAAACTATATTCATTATCATTTTCTTTTAAAATTATACTTTCTAATTTATTATCTCCAATTAAATCTGCAATATTTGTGTTGAAAATACATTCTATATTTTTAGTGTTTTTTAGTTTGTTTATATTATCATTATTTGTTTTAAAATCTTTTTGTCTATAAATAAGATAAACTTTTTCACATATATCACTTAGATATAATGCGCCATCAATAGCACTATTACCACCGCCATATACTGCGACAATTTTATCTTTAAAAAACATTCCATCACAAGTTGTACAATACGATACTCCTTTTCCAATTAGTTTTTCTTCATTACTTAGATTTAATTTTCTATTCTTTGCACCAGCAGCAATTATTATTGATTTTGCAATATAATTACCTTTTTTAGTCTTAATTTCTTTATAATCTTCTTTATTATCTATTTCTATAACTTCTTCAAATTTTATTTCTATATTTAAATTTGTAAGTTGATTGTAAAGGTTATTAGCAAAATCATATCCTGAAATTTCCGTAAATCCTGGATAATTTTTTACTTTGTCAGCTTTTAATATTTGGCCACCATAAATTTCTTTTTCAAGAACTAGTACATTTTTTCTAGCTTGCTTAGCATATAATGCGGCAGTCATTCCTGCAGGACCGGCTCCTATTATTATTATATCGTACATTAAATTTCCTCCAAGAAAACGTCTAAATCATCCTGACTCATGAATCCTATGTTTCTTTTAATTTCTTTTCCATCTTTGAAAGCAATTACTGTTGGGATTGACATAACTCCAAAATCTTTTGAGATATCATCAGAATCTTCATCTACATTAAGCTTACAAAACTTGATGTCATCATGAGATGCCTTTGCATTTTCAAATACAGGACCAAACATTTTACAAGGTCCGCACCAAGGTGCCCAAAAATCTACTATAGTTACACCTTTATTATCAATAACTTCTTTTTTAAAATTTTTTTCTACATTTATCATATTATTCCTCCATAATTATATTTTACTAAAAAGTATTTTTAAAATCAATAAAAGCAAAAAACTTTACAAATTTTGTATTATTTGTTAATATAAAGTTTCAAAAGGTGATATTATGGAATTTAGCAACAGTGACCAATTAAAAGCGTTTTTAAAAAAAGAATCAAAGAGATTAGGTGTATCAATTATGAATACTTATAATACTTATTTTTCAAAGATATTGTTAGAGAGAATAAGTAAATATAGTTATGATAGATTATTTGTAAAAGGAAGCTTTTCTGAACTTGCACATTTAAATGATATGATAAGACCAATAACTGATATAGATTTAGTTTCTACTGAGTATCATAATGATCCTTTACTTGTTTTATTTAGAGCGATGTATGAGACTAATGGTAACATATTTTACGAATTACCAGATTTACCAAAAAGGACAAAAACTGGGATATATAAAATAAATATAGTAGCAAATTTTGATAAAATAAAGCATCCTTTATCTATAGATTTTCAAGAATTATCAAATGTTATTTATGAAAAAGATTATAAAAGGATAGATCCTATATTTACTAATGATGAACAGTTTTATATTTGGACACCATCATTTGAAGAGCATCTTGCAGAAAAATTATGTATAGTTGTAGAAGGTAATAAACAAGATGTTCTAAATACAAGAGTAAAAGATTTTTATGATATTTATAAATTGTGTGGTGGAGTGTATGATGAAGAAAGATTATCTTATTTCTTTTATCATATGCTTAAAGACAGAGGTAAAGTAGATTTAGATAGAGTATCCATTGATCATTTAACTGAAGATTATATAACAAAACATCATGATTTATGGTATAAAATGAGTGAAAAATATGAATTTTTAGATAAAATAGTTGATTTTAAAGAATCAGTAGAATTTACAAAAGAATTAGTTGCTAAAGAAATAAAAAATTTAGAAAAGACAAAAAAATTAAAAATAAGACTACATTAGTCTTAATTTTTTTATAAAAAATAGTGTTGTTATAAATAGTAAAATAGTATATAATATAATTAGAATAGAAAGAGGCTGATAAAATGGAAAAAGTGTTAAGTAAAGATATTGCTTTAAAATTAGACGCTTATTTTAGAGCTAGTAATTATTTGTCTGTAGGGCAGTTATATTTATTAGATAATCCTTTACTAAAAGAACCATTAAAAAGGAAAGATATAAAGAAAAAAATTGTTGGTCATTGGGGAACCGTTCCAGGGCAAACCTTTATTTATACTCATTTAAATAGAATAATAAAAGAGCATGATTTAAATATGATATATGTATCAGGACCAGGACATGGTGGAAATGCAATTGTTTCACATGTTTATATGGAAGGAACTTATTCAGAAGTTTATCCTAACATAACAGAAGATGAAGAAGGAATGAAGAAACTATTTAAACAATTCTCTTTTCCTTGTGGAATTTCTAGTCATGTTGCGCCAGAAACACCAGGTTCAATTAATGAAGGTGGAGAATTAGGTTATTCCTTATCACATTCTTTTGGAGCTGTATTAGATAATCCAGATTTAATAGTTGCATGTGTTGTAGGTGATGGAGAAGCTGAAACAGGTCCACTTGCTACATCTTGGCAATTAAATAAATTTATAAATCCAAAAACAGATGGTGTAGTGCTACCAATATTACATTTAAATGGATATAAAATATCAAATCCAACTGTTCTTTCTAGAATATCTAATCAAGAACTTAAATTTTTCTTTTATGGATGTGGATGGAGACCAATTATTGTAGAAGTAGATGATACACTTGATGTATACGAAAAACATGAAAGAATGGCATCTGCATTAGAAGAGTGTGTTTCTCAAATAAAGGAAATAAAAAAAGCAGCTAACGAACATAATGATACAAATAGACCTTTATGGCCTATGATAGTTTTAAAAACTCCAAAGGGCTGGACAGGACCAAAAATAGTTAAAGACAAGCAAATTGAGGGTACATTTAGAGCTCATCAAGTACCAATAACAATTGATACTGAAGAAGATATTAAGTTATTAGAAGACTGGATGAAAAGTTATAAACCTGAAGAGTTGTTTGATAAAGATGGTCATTTAGTTAAAGACTTAAAAGAATTAGCACCTAAAGGAAATAGACGTATGGGTGCAAATCCAATTGCTAATGGTGGTTTATTATTAAAAGATCTTAAAATGCCTGATTTTAGAGATTATGCACTTAAGTTTGATAAACCAGGTAGTATAGAAGCTCAAGATATGATGGAATTAGGTCATTTTATTAGAGATATAGTAAAAGAAAATGAAGACAAAAAGAACTTTAGAATATTTGGACCTGATGAAGCAATGTCAAATAGACTTAATCATGTATTTGAAGAAACAACAAGACAATTTAATGGAATTAGGGTATTAAATGATGAGTATGTTGCTGCTGCAGGAAGAATAGTTGATTCTATGTTATCTGAACACACATGCGAAGGGATGTTAGAAGGATACTTATTAACTGGTAGACATGGTTTTTTACATTCATATGAAGCTTTTGTTAGAGTTGTTGATTCTATGACTAGTCAGCATGCTAAGTGGTTAAAAATAACAAGTGAACTACCTTGGAGACAAAAAATTGCATCACTTAATTATATATTAACATCACATGTATGGCAACAAGATCATAATGGATACACTCATCAAGATCCTGGTTTTTTAAATCATTTAGCAACTAAAAAAGCAGATACTGTAAGAATGTATTTACCAGCTGATACTAATTGTTTACTTTCTTGTTTTGATCATTGTGTAAGAAGTAAAAATCTTATAAATGTAATAGTAGCTTCTAAGCATCCTAGACCACAATGGCTAACAATGGAAGAAGCAGTAAATCATTGTACTCAAGGTGTTGGAATTTGGGATTGGGCAAGTAATGATCAAGATGCTGAACCAGATTTAGTAATGGTTTGTGCAGGAGAAACACCAACTTTAGAAGCTCTTGCAGCAACTTCAATTTTAAGAGAAAACTTCCCAGAATTAAAAATTAGATTTGTAAATGTAGTAGATTTAATGAAACTTGAATCTAGTACTAAACATCCACATGGACTTACTGATTTAGAGTATGATGCGATATTTACTAAAAACAAACCTATAATATTTAATTTCCATGGATATCCACATTTAATTCATCAATTAGTTTATAATAGAGAAAATGAGGATATACATGTTCATGGATATTTAGAAGAAGGAACAATAACAACTCCTTTTGATATGAGAGTACAAAATAAAGTAGACAGATTTAATTTAGTAATAGATGCACTTAAGTACTTACCACAATTAGGCAATAGAAGTGCTAGATTAGTTCAGTGGTGTAAAGATAAGTTAGTTGAACATAAGAATCATATTGCTGAATATGGTGAAGATTTAGAAATTGTAAGAAATTGGAAATGGAAATAAATCTTATTTAAAAAGTATTGGATTTCAATACTTTTTTTGATATACTTACAATAGAGGAGTGCTATAATGAATGAAACAAATTTAAGGGTATTACAACTTATAAATCATAAAAAAAGTATTAAAGAAATAGCGAATATATTAAATATGAGTGAAAAGCAAATTTATTATAGGCTTAAACAATTAATAAATTATGGTTATAATTTACAACCAAGTTTTTGCTATAATTCCGATATATATTATGATTTATTAAAAGGAAATTCTTCTAATGAAAAAAATAAAGTAACAATAAAATTAGATGATAATAATAATGAATTTAGATGTTTGGTTATTTCAGATTTACATATAGGTGCAAAAGATGGCGAAATCAAACTTGTGAATATCGTTTATGAATATGCAATAAAAAATAACATTAATATTATTTTAAATTGTGGTGATAATGTTGAGGGTGATTATACATCAGAAGAAAAAAGTCTGAATGAGATTTATGCACAATTAGAATTTTTTATAAAAAAGTATCCATATGATAAAAGTATAATTAACTTTATGATTTTTGGAAATCATGACTATCATTCTTTATATTATGATGGGCTTGATATTTCAAAAACAATAAAAAATAGTAGGCATGATATAATACCAATTGGCTTTGGACAAGGAAATGTAAATATAAAAAATGATAATATAATTTTATTTCATAAACTTAGAGATGGATTTAAACCTATAATAAATGGAGAAAAGATTGTGTTATCTGGACATGGGCATATGATGAAAACCAAGTTAAGAGATATTTTTTGGGTTGGTGTGCCAACTCTTAGTTATCAATCTAATGATAAAACTAAAGATGTAATACCTGGTTTTATAGATTTAAGTATAAATTTAGAAAATAATAAATTTGAATACGCTGAAGCAAAGCATCTAATAATTAATCCCAGTGTAGTACAAGTAAGTGAAGTTAGGGGTAAGGTAAAAACATTATTTAATGACACTAAAAGGAAATAATTCCTTTTTTTTAATTTATTTGTTATAATATGCTAAGAAAAAGGGATGATATTATGAATAAAATTGCATTTATTACTGGTTGTGCAAAAGGTATAGGTAGGCAAATAGCATTAGATTTAGCTTTATCAGGTTATAATATAATTGCGACATATAATACAAGTATTAAGGAAATTGATTTATTAAAAAAAGAAATAGAACAAATGGGTAGAGAGTTTGTTTCATTTAAGTTAGATTTAAGTGATGAATCAAATATAGAACAAGTATGTAATGTGATAAAGAGAAACTATAAAAGAATCGATGTACTTGTTAATAATGCAGCTCTTTCGTTAGATAACGAATTCCTATATAAAATGAAAGCTGAGTTTATGAAAGTATTAGAAGTAAATTTAATTGGCCCTTTTTTAATAATTCAAAAATTAAATGAGTTATTAAATAATTCAAAAATAATAAATATAGCATCTACCGATGGTATAAACACTTATTCAAAATTAAATATTGATTATTCATCTAGTAAGGCTGGACTTATTAATTTAACTAAGTCATTAGCTTTAATATTACAAAATAATCAAGTATATGCTATATGCCCAAATTGGGTAAATACTGAAAGCATAAGAAAAATGAATCCTGAGTATTTAGAAGAAGAATTAAAAAGAGTTGGTCAAAATAAATTGATAGAACCTAAAGAAGTTTCAAATAAAGTATTAGAAATAATTGAAGATAATATTCCAAGCGGAAGTATTATAATAATGGAGGAATAATATGGTTAATTTAGAAATAATAAAAGAATTAAATATGTATGAAAAAGATATTCGAAATGAATTAAATTATATAGATGAAATAGTATTAAAAAATAGCATAAAAGTATTAGATGCATTTAATAAAGAAAACGTTTCTGAATATCATTTTAATTCTACAACCGGATACGGATATAACGATATTGGCAGAGAAACAATAGAAAGAGTATATGCAGATATTTTCAAAAGTGAGGATGCACTGGTTAGAAGTCAGTTTATATCAGGAACACATGCTCTTACTGTATCGTTGTTTGGTTTGCTTAGACCTAGTGACATAATGTTATCAATAAGTGGAACACCATATGACACTCTGCATGAAGTAATAGGTTTAAAGGAAAATCCAAGTTCCCTTAAGTCATTTAATGTTAAATATGAAGAGATAGATTTAGTAAATAACGATTTTGATTATTCTAGGATAATTGACAGAGTATCAAAAAATGACATAAAAATGATATATATACAAAGATCTAAGGGATATTCAACAAGAAAAAGTATAGATATAGAAAAACTTGAGAGGGTAATCAAAGAAATAAGAAAAGTTAATAAAGACGCTATTATAATGGTAGATAATTGTTATTGTGAATTTGTTACAGAAAAAGAGCCTATCGAAGTAGGTGCAGATGTGTGCGCTGGTTCACTTATTAAAAATTTAGGTGGAGGAATTGCACCTAATGGAGCTTATGTAGTAGGTAATAGTAATTTGATAAATTTAATTGCAGAAAGATTAACAGCTCCTGGGGAAGGGAAAGAAGTTGGGCCATCATTAAATATGAATAAACCAATTTTACAAGGATTATTCAGTGCTCCTAGTGTAGTAGGCTCAGCATTAAAGACAGCAATTTTAACTAGTTATATTTTAGAAAAAAAAGGATATGAAGTAGAGCCTAAATATAATGAAAAAAGAGTAGATATAGTACAAAACATTATATTTAATGACCCTGAAAAACTAATAAAATATTGCCAAGGTATTCAAGCTGGGTCACCAGTGGATTCAAATGCTATGCCTGAGGCATCTGATATGCCTGGATATGATAACAAAGTAATAATGGCAGCTGGAGCATTTACACAAGGTTCTTCAATTGAACTTTCTTGTGATGGACCACTAAGACCACCATATATTGCATATCAACAAGGTGGACTTACTTATGAATATGGAAAACTTGGATTAGCCAAAGCAATTGAGAAAATAGAAAAAAGATAAGTAGAAAACTTATCTTTTTTTATCTTTGTTAATTTCGTCAATTCTTTTTTTTACTCCGTAGTTTATACCGTTATCTTTTTCTTGAATTAAATAATCTAATAATTTTTTATATTCATCTAAAGTAGTGTGACAATGTCTAGAAATATTTTGACTCTTGGTAATTTCAGTTCTACTTAATTCAAGAGAGTCAATTACTATTTTTCGTAAATTTGTTTTTGATAATGCATTAGTGTCTAAGTGAACAACTTTAGTATATTTATTTCCTTCTAATGGTTCCATTATCAACTTACATTTTTCTTTAACAGCAAATACTTTTACATAATATGTAGAAGTAGAATTACTTGAGATTGCTTCATATTGTTCAGCAGGAGAATAACTATTTAATAAATTATTTCTGTCGTTTATAGGAATTTCAATATTTTTTCTATTTGGTTGATTATTGTTAGTTTGTGAAGATAATCTTGTTAAATTTGTTGAAGCATCAGCTTCGACAAAATAAAGTTTTTCAACTTCTTTTCTTTGAGATTCTTCTATCTTTTCTTTTAAATCTTCTAAATATTTCATATATTCAATGATGTTATAACCTATAGCGAAAAATATTTGTTCTATATTTACTACTTGGTTAGTATTTTTTAAAAATCTATTTTTAAATTCTTTAGGAAGATTCTCTATTATTTCTTTGTTTTTATGATTATCAAGCGCTTTAATACTTGTTAAAAACATTGATTCATTTATGATTTTTGCAGAAGGTAAATCTTCAAAAAATTTTCCATCTTCTTTAACAAATAATTTTGTTTTGTTATTATTACCTAAGAAATAAAATAGTACATCATAATTATCTGTAATTTCTATATAGAAACCATCCAATTTTGGCTCATCATTATATAATACTTGCGCTGTTTTAAAGTAATTTATAACAGTTTCATAGAATGCGCTTGGTATATTGTCATCAAATTTATAATAAATGTTGCGTATTGTTAATTTCTGTTCTTTAGCAAAATCGCTTATCATTCCTAATATACTTATGTTCATAATAATCACCAACTTAGTACTAACATAGTCGTATTTTTTTGTCAATTATGTTATAATTATTTGGGTGATTGATGTGTCAACAAAAAAGAAATTAGATATTTTATATGAAGATAAATTTATTATTATAGTTAATAAGCCACATAACCTTTTAACTATTTCTACTGATAAAGAAAAGGAAAGAACTTTGTTTCATTATGTTTTTGATTATTTAAAGAAAAAAAATAAAAATAATAAGGTATTCATAGTACATAGATTAGACAAAGATACTAGTGGTATAGTAATGTTTGCGAAAGATGAGCAAACTAAATTTTATCTTCAAAATAATTGGGAAAGTTTTGAAAGAAATTATGTAGCTGTAGTAAATGGGAAAGTAAAAAACGATAAAGGCGTTATAAAAAATTATTTAATGGAGACAAAAACTCATTTTACTTATGCTGTTAATGATAAAAATGGTAAACTAGCTATTACCGAATATGAAAAAATCCTTGAAAATAAAAATTACACTATGCTTAGTTTAAAATTAAAAACAGGTAGAAAAAACCAAATAAGAGTTGGTCTTGCTGATATGGGTAATTCTATCGTTGGGGATAAAAAATATGGTTTAAAAAAAGACCCAATAAAGAGAATGGCTTTAGTAGCAAATACGTTAGAATTTATACATCCTAAAACAAAGGAAAAAATTCTTATAGATATAGATATTCCAAATTGTTTTATATCTTTGGTTAAGTAAATATTTGTAAAATAATTATTGTTTTATCAATAATTATTTTTTTTGTTTGATTAATATGTTATACTTTAGGTAGGATAGGTGGTAATGTGACTTTTAAAGTAATAGAAAATAATATAGAAATAGAATGTGAAATAGTTTTAACATTTAATGATGAAAATAATAATATTAATTATATTGTATATACAGATGGTACAAAAGATGAATCAGGTAATTTAGAAATATATGCATCTAGATATATAGTTAACGAAGATAATTATGTTTTACAAGATATTGAAACTGATTACGAGTGGAACTTGATTGATAGTATGTTAGAAGCAAAATATAAAGAAGTAGGAGTGTCAAATGAATAGAATTGAGCTATATTTAGATAATTATGATAGACTATCTGTTAGTGTTTTTCAAAATATTGATTCCGAGAATGAAAGTTTTATGCTTCATGGAATGCAAACATATAACTACATAAAAGAATTGGCATCTTCTAAAATATTAAGTATACACAGACAAAATAATAGTCAGGATGTTACTCTGCAATATAAAAATTACATAATTAATTTAAATGATATTAATGAATTGTTAAAAAAACGAGGTATGGGGCCTATAATTAAAAATTTAAAAGAATATGAAGAATTAAAAAAAATAAAAAAAGTACAAGGTAAAAAGGTTAACAGGAAAAACAAATATTCAGGCAAAAGAATTATTGCTGGGGGCTTAGCTTTACTTGTGTTTAGTATAGGTGCTTATAATATATCAAAGAAAAATAATAATTATGCAGAAAACACACCCGAACAATATAGTGTAGTTACTCTTGGAGATATACCATCTCAATATGATGAAGTATTTTTTAATACTATTATAGATGAAGAAAAAGTTAAATGTATAACAATTGATTATGAGGATAGGTCAGAGACAGAGAAAGCGTATATGGCAAAAGAATACTATAGTGATATTATTGAAATGTATGCTTCTCAATATGGTTTGGATACCAATTTAGTATTAGCAATAGCCACTCAAGAAAGAGGTATTCATTCTAAGGAAAAAGATTCAGGTGGAGCAACAGGCCTTATGCAAATTCAAAATGCAGTATGGGATGGTCAAACAATATACGCGTATAATTTTAAAACTGAAAGTAAAGAAAAAATGAACATAACAAAAGAAAAAATAAAAGACCTTCATACTAATATACAAATAGGTTGTATGTATTTGCAAAATTGTATGCAGTATATGAACTATAATACTATTGCTGCTATACAATGTTATAATATGGGATATGGAAATATGATGAAAATATTAACTACTTATTCTAAAGATTGCGGTAAATCTATAGATGATATTTTAAAAGATGAATATGATATTGGTTGGTTAGATTATAGGGATATAATTAACGAAGGTGATAAAAGCTATGTTGAACATGTTTTTTCTTGGATGGGAACAGATATAAAGCTAACAAATTTAAAATCTGATAGTTCGCTAATTACCTCAAATATAAATAACAAAATTAATTTAAAGCAAATATATTAATTGATATATTTGTTTTATTATGGTAAAATAAGTGTAGTAAAAATAGGAGGCTTAATATTATGAAACGTAAACAAATATTTATAACATTATTTTTTTCTATGTTAATGTTAGCTTTTAATATGAAAGTTAGTGCATTTAGTTCGTCAATAGCCAATATTCTGCAAAGTGGTGTCGAACAAAATTATAATGGCTATGATTCTTTAGCCTTAAAGTATTATGGGGATACAACTGTTTTTTGTACTCAATTTAAAAAAACAACACCAGCAGCTAAAGATGTTGTATGTACTTTAGTAGAAAATTGGAATGATGAGATTAAGGCAGGTGTAGGGCATATAATATCTAAAATTGGTGAAGTACCAATATCTGGTAATGCACCGGAAAACTATTATTATGGTGAGTTAGCTATAAATCAGTTTTTATATGATTCTGGAGTAGATAAAGAAAATACGAAAATTGTATCTGATTCTAGTCCTAGAGAAGTTGCTGATATTTTGAATACAAGGAAATCATTGTATGATGAAGCCATTGCAATAAGGAATGAAATAAAATCAAATAGTATAAACATTAAACAAACATCGTTAACATTTGAAAAAAGTGGCGAAAATTATGTTTCAAATACAATAGAATTAGAAAAAAGTATAAATGATAATTTTAAAATAGAAAGTACTATTGGTTCTGTAGTTAATGAAGGAAATAATAAGTATCATGTAGTTGTTCCAGTTTCTAGTGTTCAACCTGGTACGACTGTTAATGTCAAATTAAAAGCTAGCATTTCGAAAAGTTATGTAATCGCACAAAATTATTCATGTGGTGAGTATCAATCTATTACCCCTAATTACACAGAAAATAAAGTTTTTTCTTATGATGACTCAATAGAGGGCTCTATAACGTCTCCTTCAAAAGGAACACTTATAATAAATAAATATGATAGTAACAATAATGCTCTTAGTGGAGCTACAGTAAAAGTTACTGGGCCTAATGGATATAGTGAGACATTTGTAACGACTGGAAATCCTATTATAATAAATGATTTAGAATATGGAACTTATACTATAGAAGAAACAATAGCTCCAGCAGGATATATTAAAACTTCAAAAAAGACAGTTACATTATCATCAGAAAATCTTTCCGCTACAGTAAATTTAATTAATGGTATGACTAGAATATCAATTATAAAATATGATGAAGATGGAGTAACCAAACTACAAGGTGCTAATTTAAAATTAGTTGATAAAGATGGAAAAACAGTAAATAGTTGTCCTGATGAAAGAAGAAAGAGTTTTCTTTGCGAATGGACATCTACTAAGAGTGAAAAGGTAATAGAAGGATTACCAGCCGGTACTTATTATTTAGTTGAAGAAGGTGCTCCAAAAGGATATAATTTAAATAATAATAAAATTGAAATTGTAATTTCCCAATCTGGAAAAGTTACTATAGATGGAAAAGAATCAGATAATGGTTTGATAGAGTTTTATAATAGTAAAACAAGAGCGGAAATAAGCAAAACTAGTGTAGCAGATGGTAAGGAATTAGCAGGAGCTACATTAGAAATATTAGATTCTGAAGAAAAATCAATTTCATGTACTATAATAGATAATGATGGTAAGGATAAAAAATTAGATAAATGTGAATGGGTTTCAGGTAAAGAAAAAACAATACTAAAAGGCCTTGAAGCCGGTACTTATTACTTAGTGGAAACAATAGCTCCAGAAGGGTATGAATTAAACACAGATAAGATAAAGTTTGAAATAAAAGCTGATGGAACAACTGCTGAGGCTGAAATTGAAAATAATTTAATAGTAAAAGTTCCTGATACACTTAGCTCTAGGTCTATCTTATTAATAGCAATTTCTATGTTTGATATAGCTTTAGGTATAGGTATATTAACTTATGTTAAAAAAAATAAAATTCAAGAATAGTACAATTATTATTGTTGGAGTTTCTATTATAACTTTAGGGATTGCTATAGGATTATATGAGTATTTTGAAGAAAGAAAAAATAAAGTTTTTTCGGATATGAATATAATTTTATATGAAAAAGAACAACCTATGAATATAACAGAAGATGTAATGGATAATAATGAAACAACAGATATAGAAAATATAGAAACTATAGAGAAACCTTCAGAACCAATTAATTATTTGGGAATACTTGAAATACCTAAAATAAACTTAAAAAGAGGTTTTTATGGAATTGAATCAGTATATAACAATGTTGATTATAATGTAACAGTTATAAACGGTTCTACGTTTCCTGATGTAGAAAATAATAATTTAATATTAGCAGCACATTCTGGTGATTGTCCTGTTTGTTATTTTGAGAGTTTATACAAGTTGAAACTTGATGATAAAGCTTATATAAAATATAAAAATATAAATTATACTTATAAAATAGTAGACATTTATGAAGTTGAGAAAGATGGGACTGTTGCTATTTATAGAGATTATACAAAAAACGTATTAACATTGATTACTTGTACTAGAAATAGTGATACAAAACAAACTGTATATATTTTAGAACAAATAGATTGAAAGAGGTGATAAGATGAATGATTTTTCATTGATGGAAAAAATTAATATATTAATGAAGTTAATTTCATCATCTTCTCTTTTTTTGTTTTTTTCAATGCTATGTATTGCTGTTTTGATATTTTTTGCTATTTGTATTATTAAAAATAAAAAAATTAATAAAAAACTATTATTAATAGGTTTTGTTTCAATATTAATTATAATTTTTATAAATTATGGAACTATAATATTTAATTTGTTAAATATTATAATTGATAGTTTTATTAAAATTCTGTATTTCCCTAATTTGCCAATTTATATTACCGTTTTATTAATTTCTAATATTTTATTTATAATATCAATAATTGGTAAGAAGCAAACGAAAATTAGAAAAATTATTAATTTAATTAATACAATTATTTTAGATTTTTTG
>JAZTXB010000032.1:0-3699 GCA_045636225.1 Bacilli bacterium | reverse complement strand
TTTTAGTTGTATTATAGGTATGCCAAAATTATTTGAAATAGTTATATTAAAACCTATATATATAATTTATATAGCATTATTCTTTGTACTCGATATAGGTTTATTTAACTTTTTATATGAATTATGTGAAAAAAATTAAATAAAAATAAAATAGTAAAATAGGAGGAATTATGAAATTCATTGGACTTATATTAACTTTAGTAGTAGGTTTATTTATATTATTAGGTAATATGTTTGCTAGTAAATTTAAAGAAAATAAAAGGTTTACTGATTTCAGTATATCACTTGCATTTGGAGTGATAATAACTTTAATATTATTTGAAGTATTACCTGAGGCATATGAAATATTAAATTCTGAACTTGGAATAGTTAGAGCAATAATATGTATTGTTATATTAGTGTTAATAGGAATATTCTTGCTTAAAATATTAGATAGTTTTATACCTCATCATGAGCATGAAGCACATCATTCTCATGACCATAAAAATGATAAATGTCATGATGAACATTTAAATCATATAGGTTTAATATCTGCATCTGCAGTAATAGTTCATAATATAATAGAAGGAATGAGTTTATATTTAGTAGCTTCTAAAACTTTATTATCAGGTTTATTTATGTGCTTAGGAATAGGTCTTCATAATATACCAATGGGTCTTGTAATCGCATCTACATTATATGCTTCTAATTATTCAAAAAAAGATACATTTAAAATATATATAGCAGTATCACTTTCTACTTTTATAGGTGGAATTATAATGTTCTTAGTTGGAGGAGTTCCTCACTTAATAGAAGGAATACTTCTTGGAATTACTTTAGGTATGCTTATTTATATCGCAATATTTGAGTTATTTCACCAAATTTATCATATGAAGTATAAAAAAATATGTAATATAGGTATAAGTTTTGGAATTATATTATTTATTATAGCTATGTTAGTTGGTCATACACATTAAACGAATTTATGTTCGTTTTTTTGTTGACTAAAATATTTATATTTTATATAATTATAGTGGTGATAATATGGATAATATAATCATGCATATAGACGTTAATAATGCTTTTTTATCTTGGACTGCTATTGATTTATTAAAGTCTGGATATAAGACTGATATTAGATATATAGAATCTATAATAGGTGGGGATGAGTCAAAAAGACATGGTATAGTACTTGCTAAAAGTATGGTTGCTAAAAGTAAAGGTGTTAAAACAGCAGAAACAATTAGAGATGCTAAAAGAAAATGCAATGATTTAAAAATATATCCACCAAACTATAAATTATATAATGAAATGTCTAATAAATTATTTAAACTTATTTATAACTATACACCTGATATAGAAGTATTAAGTGTAGATGAATGTTTTATAGATTATACAAAAGTACAAAAATTATATGGAGATCCTATAAAATTTGCTTATAAATTAAAAGATGAAATAAAAACTAAATTAGGTTTTACTGTTAATATAGGAATTGCTAATAATAAATTATGTGCAAAAATGGCAAGTGACTTTTTAAAACCTGATAAAGTACATACTTTATTTAAAAATGAAGTAAAACAAAAGATGTATCCACTACCTATAGAAGAGTTATATGGGGTAGGAAAAAGTAGTAGTAAAAAATTAAGAGAACTTGGTATAAATACTATAGGAGATTTAGCTAGTAGTAATTATGAAGATTTATATAAATATTTTAAAAATCAAACTAATAAAATAATTAATAGTGCTAAAGGAATTGATGATAGTATTATAGTATCTAAAAAAGTAGAGAGAGAAGGTATAAGTAATTCAACTACAACTAGTTATAATTTAAATAGTTTAGAAGATATCTATAAATATTTATATCCTCTTGTAGAAAATGTAAGTACATCTTTAAGAAAACAAAATAAGTATACAAGTTTAATAGGTGTAACTCTTAAAGATAAGTTTTTTAAAACTTATTCTCATCAAAGAAAGATAACAAATCCAACAAGTAATACGGATGAAATATATAGAACAGCAAAAGAACTTGTAAAAGAATTATGGAATGAAGAAGGTATTAGATTAGTTGGTGTATCACTCGGAAAATTATCAAGTAGTCTTACTCATCAAATATCTATGTTTGAAGATATTAATATAGTAGAAAATGATAATGAACTCGATAAAGTATTAGATAAATTAAAACAAACTTATGGAGAGGATATAATCAAAAAAGCTTCCCAAATCAAGATTGACTACAAAAATGATATATGATATTATAAGTTGAGGTGATTAGAATGGTGTTTTTATATATTTATTTAGGGACTGTGGTGTTATGTTTTGGTGTTAATGCTTTAGTTATTAGTGCAACTAATAAGGAAGTAAAAAATAGAGGATATAAGTATAAAGAGGAAAAGAAAAATATTGCAAAATCTTTAATATCGTTTATTAAGTATTTAGGATTAGTAGTAGCGCCTGTCTATAATTGTTTTTTATCAGGATCTTTATTTTTTAAATCTGATAAATTTATTGAAAATGCTATTTCAAGTATGATAGAAGATGGTGATATAGTAAAAGCACCAAAAGATGATGAAGATATTAATATAAAAGAAGAACGATTTAAAGCACTAACATATAATACAAATAATGAATTAACAAGAGAAGAAAAAATAAAATATTTAAAGCAAGAACTTCATAGATTAACAGGTAAAGATTTAGTAATTAGTGTTAAAAGTCAAAAAAGTAAGACTAAACAAAAACGAAGATAGAAATATCTTTTTTTATTGAATAATATAAAAAAAACTGATATAATTTATACAGGTGATTGAATTATGATATGGATATGGTTAGGATTGATTGTAGCTTTAACATTAATAGAACTTTTAACAACTAAATTAATAACTATTTGGTATGTATTAAGTGCTATAATAGCTTTAATTTCCTCTTTATTTATAGATAGTTATTTAATACAATTTTCTGTATTTGCAGTTATTGGTACAATATTATTTTTTACAGTAAGAGATTATTTTTTAATAAAACTTAATAATATAAAAAATAAAAAAAAGTAGTGTTATGTAAGGTGCTGATAAATATGAAAAAAGGTTTTAACTATATAAAAAATATGTTTAAAGTATTAAGTTGGCCTATTTTATTTATGATAGGTCAATTTTTTATACAATACATTTTTGTTGCTAATTTTAATAATAAAGAACAAGGCTCACTTACTGATTCTGAGTTTTTGAAGTACATAAAAACAGATGAATATATCACAAAATTAAATAATTATATAAGTTCAAAAACATTAATAATTTTATTAATAACAATTGTTATATTTATTCCGATTTTTTATAAATTATATAAAAAATATAGAAAAGAAAATACTTTTAAATTTAAAAATATATTTATACCTATATTTTTTGGAATGAGTATTTCATTAATATATAATATAACTTTATATAATTTAAATAATATAGTTAATTTTACTAATATATTTGAAAAAAATAACATACCAATAATAGTTCAAATAATTTCTTCTGGCATATGTGGTCCAATAATTGAGGAATTGTTGTTTAGAGGAATAGTATATAATAAGTTAAAAACATTTAATAAGAAAATAACTTCTATTATACTTGCAGGAGTTATATTTGCTGTATTTCATAATAATATTATAAATGCGATATATGCCTTTGGTGTTAATTTTATACTGATTTATTTATATGAAAAATATAAGACTTTAAAAGCACC
>JAZTXB010000031.1:0-2585 GCA_045636225.1 Bacilli bacterium | reverse complement strand
ATTTATAAAAACAAAAATCTAAAATAAAACCATCGGATAAAAAATTTTTAGAAATTAATGTAACATAAATAAAATCAAAAAACAATTTATAAATTATAATTGAAAGTTTTTCATTTTTTTTAAAAATTTGTATTATTTTATTTAGCATTTAATTCACTGCTCCTATCTTTTTCACAAAAATAATAACTATTAATACAATTATACAATAAAGTAAACAAAAAAACAACAAAATTAACAATATACTTCACCAAACATGAATTTTTGCTCGCTTTTAAAAGTAGAATTTAAGGTTATATGGTAATGACAAATGCAAGTAAGTTCATCACATAATATTTTTATTATAATTTTGTCTTTAGGATTATTTTACTTATAATAACCTATCGATGTTGATTATATTGAAAAGAGATATTTTAAATAAACACTTATCATTGCATGATAAACTAATTATAGAACGCGAACTTAATATTTAAAAAATAAACAAATTCATAAACACATCAATTAACTTAACTAATTTAATTTAGATGTGATAAAATATCTAAAAAAATTTATTTATTTGACTTCTTTTAATCATGGAATAATTTACGTAATTTTTTAGGCTTATATGCTTTTTTACAATTATCAATTTATAAATAGAATTTACCTTTTAAATTAAGTAAACTTTTTTTATTATTGTTTAAAAATATAATATATTATACTTATTTTCAAATTATATGTTATTTTTCATAAAAAGAATTTATTAAATAAAGACAATTTTATATATAACTAATGACTTTTTAATGAAAAATTGATACAATTATTGTGAGGTGTTTTATGACAAAAATTAAATTTTTAAAAAACCAAGGATATAAATGGTTTGAAAAAAATAATAATTATTTCAAAGGTTATTTTATAAGCGATGGTATCCTTTACAAAGGTTTTGATGCATTAAACTTTTTAAGCAAACAAAAAAAGGTAAATAATTTAATTGAATTATTAAAAACTTTTTCTGGTTCGTTTGCTTTCTCAATAAAAATTGAGAATAGTACATTTGCAGCAGTAGATATTGCTAGAAGCATTCCATTATATTATAACAAAGATTTCACTATAATTTCAGACAGTAGTGAGACTATAAGGAATGATTTAAAAATTAAAAAAGAAAATGTAAAAAATGATTATCTGTTGGAACTATTCATTAAACAATGTGTATTTAATAACAATACTGTATACGATGAAATAAAAACTCTAAATCCTGGTCAATATATTTTAATTAATGAAAATACAAAAGTAGAATATTATTATAGACATTATAATAACATATCTAAAAGAACAAAAAATAAAGTTATAAAAGATTTCGAAAAAGTCATTAAAATAACAATGGATAATCTTATTAAAGCTTGCAACAATAGACAAATTGTTTTATCTTTAAGTGGTGGATATGATTCTAGATTTATTGCTTGTGCATTAAAAGAGAACGGTATTAACAATGTAGTATGCTACACATATGGTAAAAAAGATTCTTTTGAAGTAAAAGAAAGTAAAAAAGTTGCCCAATCATTAAACTATAAATGGATTAACATAGAATATACAGATGAAATGATTAAAAATTTTATTCAAGAAGAAGAATATTTTAATTTTACTTTAGAACATGACTATACTATATATGTCCAAAATTTTATTGCCGTTAAAGAATTGAAAAGAATTAAATTTTGTGACGATGATGCAGTATTTGTAACTGGTTTATGCGCTGATATGCCTACAGGATATTATGTTAAAGACACTAATGAATGTAATTTTTCTATTGATAATTTAACTGATGATATTTTTAAATATTATTTTCAACGTAGAAAATTAATACCAGAAAAAGAAACTTTATTTAAAGAAAATATAAAGAACGATATACAACGTATAACTAAAAAAATAGAATCAAAACAACAATATATTCAAATTAGAGATTGTTTATGTACAGAATATGAACATTCAAGAAAATTTTTAAATATGAATAGAATTCACGAGTTTTTTGGACATGAATGGTTGTTACCTTGCTGGGATATCAATTTTTTGAATTTTTGGTATAGTTTAGAAATAAAATATAGAAAAAATCAAAATATGTATGAATATTATTTATTAAATCACTTATTTAATAAATACGGAGTTGATGATAAAAAAATTGTAGCTGTACATTCAAAAAGTACATTAATCACTAATTTTAAATATATAATTGGAGGATTAATCACAAAAATTTTATATCCTTTAGGTATTCCCTTAAAAAGAAAAGTTGACTTCAATAATTTTGCTCCACTTGAAATTGAAGTCTATAAAAGAATTAAAAATAAATCAATAATTAATTATAATAGAGCTGCTTTAACACAACTATTAATTATCTTTGTTTGCGAACAAAGATACGGAAAGAATAATGTGAAACTTTTAAAAAAATATTTTAATAAGTAAAAAATTTTTTAAAATTATATTTAACTTTAAAAAAAGAACTAATAAGTGATTCGAAAAAAATCTACACGAAATAAAAAGCATGTAGATTTTTTTCTTGATGAACTACAAATTATATTAAAATAATTTGTATACTATAATAATAATATAAAAATAAAAAC
>JAZTXB010000030.1:0-3517 GCA_045636225.1 Bacilli bacterium | reverse complement strand
AAAGAATTTTTACCCATAATCTAATTTTTAATTTCATACACTCACCATACCAATTATACACTAAAAAAAATATAAAAACAATTGAATTATTTTAGAATATAATATATAATTATTTTAGAGTAAAAGAGTGGGTGAATATATGAAATTAAATAATAAAGGATTTGCGATTTCATCAATAATGTATATTATTCTAGTTTTAGCTGTTATTTTAATTGCAGTAACATTAGCTCTTTTAAGCAGTAGAAAATTAGTACTTGATAAATTAAAAAAAGAAACATTAGATGATATATATGGTATTTCATATAATAGTGTTGTTAATAAATTAAAACAAGAAGCAATAAGTTATGCTTCTATAAATAATAAAACTCAAGAAAATATAAAAATAGGAGATTTTGAAACGTCTATATCGCAAGAATTATTAGAATATCATAAACTATCAGATAAGTATTTAACCCTTTATAAAAATGAGGATAATTATGATGTTTATTTAGGTAAAACTAAGAAAGTGACAGATATAAGTAAACCAATAGAGAATATGCTTGGAATAGTTGATTATAAAATAAGTGGTAATAGTGTACAAGGCAAATTGCCTAGTGACTATCAACAAGTAGAATACATAGAAAGTACAGGTACACAGTATATTGCTACAGGATTTTTAGCTACTGATAATGTAAAAATAAAAGGGAAAGTTTATACGAGTACTCAAGGTAATGAAATGTGTGTCGTGGGAACTAAAGAAGGTGGATTTGAGATTGGTTATTCAGCTTTAACTAATAGATTTTTTATATATTCTAGTGGTTTTACAACGCCTATCACAACTACTAGTTCCCTATATGATACTACTTTAGATTTTACTGCGACTATTACAACACAACCAAGTACAGAATTAATTTTGCACAATATAGATGGTGGTTTAACTGCAACAGGAACAGATACTAATGAATTGGATGACCATAGCGAAATACAACTTTTTAGATACAAGGAAAGTTATTATTTTGTTGGTAGAATATACGAATTAAAAGTATATGATAATGATAAAATGACTAGAAATTTTATACCTTGTTATAGAAAATCAGATAATGTTATTGGAATGTATGATTTGGTAAATGATGTTTTCTACACAAATCAAGGAACAGGAGCTTTCTTAAAAGGAGCTAATATGCCTACACCAGAGGTACCTATTGAAATTGAAAATATCGGCGAAAAAACAAAGAATATATTAAAATATCCATATACAGAAAGTACAAAAAATTCATTAGGTGTTACTTTTACAGATAATGGTGATGGTAGTGTTACCGTAGAAGGAACATCTACTTCTTTTTCTACGCTATATTTAAGTAATAATGAAATAAAATTAGAAGCTGGAAAAAAATATTATTTAAAGGCAGATGGAACTTATTCAGGTGTACATCTGATATTTGCTTATAAAGATTCAGAAGGGAACAGAAGATATGATGGAAACGGATTAGAATGGAAAAATGAGTATAGCGCACCTATTATGTATTTACAAGTAAATACAGATGAAACAGCTTCGGGAACGTTATTTCCGTATCTTGTTGAGGAAGAATATAAAAATTTAAACTATGAACCATATGGATACAAAATACCAGTTAAGGCAAGTGGTAAGAATTTGTTTGATATTTCTAGAGAAACTAATTCTACTTCAGGAGAAATAGTGGAAAAAGGAGAGAATTATGTAGTTGCTCAAATGAAAAGTAGTGCAACTAATTCTAATCCTGGTTCTACTTTTTGGTCTAGTGGATGGCTATCATATGACATTGAATTACCAACAAGTAAAACATATACTGTAAGTTATGATGTAGAGTTGTTAGAAAATACTACTGGACTTACAGAATTAAAATCAATGTTTTTGCTGAGTACTGAAAGTGATACAACCATTTCTCAAAAGGTTTATACAATAAGTGAAGTAAACAAAAAATATCATATAGAAGCTACTTTTAATAACCTTGAAGATAAAGAAGTAGGAGAACTTGTCATTAGTTTAAATTCATGTAAATGGAGAATATCTAACCTTCAAATCGAAGAAGGGGCAACAGCAACCTCATATGAACCTTATGTAGAACCTATAACAACCAATATATATGTAGATGAGCCATTAAGAAAAATAGGGGATTATGTTGATTATATAGATTTTGAAAATAGTCGAGTAGTTAGAAAAATATATCACGAATATTTAACAGGAATTACTGCAAAAAGTAGTGTACAGGGAACATATTCTATATTTTTAACAGATATTTTAGCAACACCTGTAATTGTATTAAACGAGGGTAATTCGTTTGGTTATGCAATGTCTAATAAATTTAAACAATCAGATGTTAATTATTTAAATATGGTACACAAACCAAATATGATACAAGCATATATAACAAGTGCTGGAGTAAATAGAGTTGCATTTACATTTGATGATAGTTCTATAAACACAATACCACTAGCACAAGAAAAAATAGGAGACGGCTTTGAAGTAAATTATGTGCTACAAACATCAATAGAAGAGGAATTAGAACTACCAAACATTGCTATAAATGATGGGGCCACAATACTAGAAGTAGATGGAAATATAAAACCTAGTAATGTAGAGTTAACTATAATTGAGAAAATAAAAAAACTTTAGTATTGTAAAAAAAATAAATTTAGGTTATAATATGTAAAAACTTTGAACTTGAGGAGTAAATTAATATTAAATTAAAGAGAGTTAGTGGTTGGTGTAAACTAATATTTAAGTTAATTGAAGGTAGCAAGCTAGTTGAATGTTTAAGTAAATAGAGCATTCCGGTAAAACCGTTATATTATAGAGGTATAGAAATATACGAATTAAGGTGGTACCACGTCAATCACGTCCTTATATAGGATGTGATTTTTTTATTTAGAAGGGATTAATTATGAATATAGATAATATAAAGAAAGTTTTTGATAATCATATTAAACAATTTGATACTACTGAAAAAGCTATTAAATTAAAATATGCACATTCATACCGAGTCATGGATATATGTCTTGAGATCGCTAAAGAGCTAGGGTTTAATGAAAAAGATACTTATTTAGCTATGGTAATTGGATTACTTCATGATTATGCTAGATTTCATCAGTGGACTAAATATAAAACTTATTCTGATTTAGAATCTATAGATCATGGTGATTTAGCTATTAAATTATTATTTGAAAATAATGAAATTGAGAAGTTTAATATAGATAAAGAGGATTATAGTGTAATATATGATTCGATTAAATATCACAATAAATATGGTTATCCAGAAAATGCATCTGATAGAAATAAATTATTTTGTAAATTAATAAAGGATGCAGATAAGTTAGATATATTTTATTTAATTAGTATTGGTGATATTAAAGTAATTGATGATAATAGTGATATAAGTAAAGTTATAAGTAATGATTTTTATCAAGAAAAATTACTAAAAAAAGAAGATAGAAGAACTAAAAGTGATTTAATTGTATTTTATTTAGCAATGATATTTGATATGAATTTTAAGTACTCATA
>JAZTXB010000029.1:0-61506 GCA_045636225.1 Bacilli bacterium | reverse complement strand
ATATTGTGATATAATATATTTGATAGAGATAAATAAAAATATTTCATGAATTATTAATTTAAATATTAGAGGTGTGGAAATGAAACAAATTAAAATTAATTATATAAATAAAAACAAAAATAAATTCAAAAGAACTAAATTGGCCTTTTTAGGTGCTGCATTATGTCTTCTTACATCATGTTCAGCTATTCATAAACAACCACAAAAAGATAATTATACAAATGAAATTTCTTCAACTGAATTTTTTGAAGAACCTGATATACTTGAAGTAGAATCTTTAGTAGAAGCTAGTGAATCATTGAAGGAAGAGGATATTTTTGGAAAAGAAGTAGATATTTCTAATATTTCATTAAGTGATAAGTATGTTTCTACTTATAATACTGATTTTGAAATAAGCTCGGAATTACAATCTAAAATAAATGGTTATATTGATGGTTTTGGATCGGATTGTGCATTTATTGCTATTAATTTAAAAGATGGTATGTCTTTTGGATATAATATTGATGAATCATTTCAAACTGCAAGTACTATTAAAGTTGCTGTTTCTCTTTACGCGTTTAAAGAAATGGACAAAGGTAATGGATCATTAGATGAATTGAAAGTATATGAAGAAAGATTTAGAAGAGATGGTTCAGGTATTTTAAAAAATAAAGAATCTGGAACTTCGTATTCATTAAATGATTTGTTTTATTATACATTGCATTTGAGTGATAATGTTGCTTATTATATGATACATGATAGATTTTATAATGAAGGTTATAATGAATTTTTGAAAGAACTAGGTTGTACAGAATTATATTTAAATTATGGAGCTAAATGGGGACGCATTGATGCGAGAAGTATGGCTCTTGTTTGGCAAGAAATTTATAAATATAAAGATCAAACAGAAAATGGAAAAATTTTATTTGAGCTACTTACGAATGCTGATTATAATTATATTAAAGAAGGTATGGAGCATTATGATTCAGCTCATAAATCAGGTTGGACACCAAATGTGGTAAATGATAGTGGAATCGTATTTGCCTCTGATGATTATATTGTTGTTACTCTTAATAAAAATAATGGCAATTATAGTGCAAAAAGCCAACTATTAAAAATTTGTAGTTGTATAGAAAAAGTAATAGATGAATATACACTTTATAAAAATAATAATAATGAAAAAACAACAATAAAATAATTTAAACAATAAGAATGCATTATAAGAATGCATTCTTTTATAATATTCTAATTTGTAAAGCGTTTTTAATAATCTTAAAAAATATGATATAATATATTAAGAAAGTTGGTTAATTTATAAAATTAAACAAATAAAAAAAAGGAAGTGAGAATATGAAAAAAGTATTATTTGCAACTGAAAACGAAAGCAAGGCTGAAAGATTTAAAAATAAACTTATAAAAAATAATATTGAGATAATAACAATAAATGATATTGAAAGAAAAATTGATGTAGAAGAAAATGGAACAAATGCAATAGAGAATGCATTAATAAAAGCAAGAGCATACTCAAATATATTAAATATACCTGTATTTGCTATGGATGATAATTTATATATTGAGAGCATACCTGAAGATAAGCAACCTGGAATGTATGTGAGAAGAGTTAATGGAAAAAGATTATCAGATGAAGAAATGATAGAGTATTATTCTTCTTTGGCTCATACTTATGGAGAGAAAGGTAGGTTAACTTGTAGATGGGTTTATGGGATTGCGGTTATAAATAATGGGGTAGAATCTACATTTACTTGGAGTAAAGAAGATTTTTATATAGTAGATAAACCTTCTGATAAAGTTAATCCAGGTTATCCTTTAAATACAATATCTATAAATAAAAAATTAAATAAGTATTTTACTGATATAACATAAGAAGATAAAAAACAAATTAAAGAAGATGAGAGCAATGTTATAGATTTTCTTTGCAAAAATCTATAATAGAAAATAATATATAGTATTGATGAAAATTCTATAATATTTGATTTATTAATACAAGCTTTAGCAAGTAATAGTATTAAATACTTCAGGGGGAGGTTATTTATGGATAATCTAATTAAACAAATTTTTAGTAATAAAAAAATTGTTGTAATAACTGGTGCAGGAATATCAACTTTAAGTGGTTTATCAGACTTTAGGGGTAAAAATGGATTATATAAAAAATATAATAATGCTTCTTGGAAATTATCTTTAGAATGTCTTCAAGAAGAACCAGAGGAATTTTATGAGTTTTATAAGAATAATCTAATACCTTCTAATATAAAGCCGAATATTATTCATGATACTTTAGCTAAACTTGAAAAAGAAGGTTATATAGATTGTATTATTACTCAAAACATTGATGGATTGCATCAAAAAGCAGGTAGCCATAAAGTTATTGAATTACATGGAAATGGAGAAACTTTTTATTGTCGTAAATGTGCTCAACAATATAATGTGAACAAATATATAAATAATGGATATTTTTGTGATAAATGTAATGGTATAATAAGGCCGGATATTATTTTATATGGAGAACATATCAACCAAAAGAATAAATTACTTGCTTTGAAAAAAATGATTGAGTCAGATATGATATTAGTTTTAGGCAGTAGTCTTACAGTTTCTACAATAAATAATTTATTGGATGAATATATAAAAATTAATAAAGTAAATTTCAATTCTAATAAAATAATTATTGTAAATCATAATGAAACAATTTATGATAAATATGCTACAATATATTGTGATAATTTAGAAAATGTATTTAAAAAAATAAAAAGATATAATGAAAGACGTGATAAAAATGAATGAAAATAAAATAAATATCAACTGGTAAATCACGACTTAAGAAAAAACTCATACAAACCCTTATAAAATCAAGGTTTTTTTAATAAAATTAATTACATTTTTTAAGGTATTTTTTCTAAAAAAACATTAAAAAAATAGGTAATCACGACTTAAGAAAAACTCGCACAATTAACTTTTAAATTTATTTATATTATAATGTAATTAATCAAGTAAGTCTAGTTAATTGGAGTGATAATATGAAAAAAATAAAATTAGATAATTTTGAATTAAAAGTAATTATAAATTCATTAAATGAAATGAGAACAAAATTATTAAATCAAAAAAAAGATACTGATTTAATAGATGAACTTCTTTTAAAATATATAACTATATTAGAAAAATAAATATTAATATACATGAACTGATTTTGATGTCAGTTCTTTTTTTATGCCTATAAGAGCATAACTACATAGCTATCTTATTAATTTAAGGTAGCTAAATTTATTAGAAAGGAGGGCGAAAGTAATGTCTAAATGTGAAGTGATTGCTATTGCAAATCAAAAAGGTGGAGTTGGTAAAACAACAACAACATTGAGTCTTGGTGTGGCACTTGCTAAATTAGGAAAGAAAGTTCTATTAGTTGATGCTGATCCACAAGCAAGTTTAACTACTTGGATGGGATGGCGAAATCAAGATGAATTACCGATAACGTTATCAACTTTGATAAGACGCTATATGGAAGATAAGACTATAAATAGTGATGAGTGTATATTACATCACAAAGAAAATATAGATTTAATTCCATCAAGTATTCAGTTATCAAAAACAGAAAATGATTTAGGGAGTACAATGAGTAGAGAGTATGCTTTGAAAAATTGTTTGGAAAAGCAGAAAGAAAAATATGATTATATTTTAATTGATTGTATGCCTAGTTTAGGAATGATAACTATAAATTCATTAGCTTGTGCTGATAAAGTTATTATACCAGTACAACCACATTATTTAGCAGCTAAAGGAATGACAGATTTATTATCTACTATAACAAAGATAAAAAGACAAATTAATCCTCAATTAAAAATTGATGGTTTATTATTAACGTTGGTAGATAATAGAACCAATCTTTCAAAAGAAGCATTAACACAATTAAAACAAGATTTTGGAAAGTATATTACAGTATATGATACGAAAATACCTATTGCAATTAAAGTAGCAGAATCTGCTTCGTATGGAGAAAGTATTTTATCTTATGATAAAAATAATAAAGTGGCAGAAGCTTATTGCTCTATTGCAAAGGAGGTGCTAGATAATGGAAAAAGACAGAAGAATGCCATTATCAACGACATCTCTAGATGAGTTATTTACCACACAACACGAAAGAGATGAAGCGAATTTAGAAAAAGTAATAGATATTTCAATAAAAGATATTGATGATTTTCCAAATCACCCATTTAAAGTAATTGATAATGAAGAAATGGAAAAGATGAAAGAAAGCATTATTGAAAGAGGAGTATTATTACCTGTTATTGTAAGACAAAAAGAAAATGGTAAGTATGAAATGATTTCTGGACACAGAAGAAAAAGAGCAAGTGAATTAGCAGGAAAAGATACTATACCATCTATTGTTAGAAATCTTACTAATGATGAAGCGACTATAATAATGGTAGATAGTAATATGCAAAGAGAAGAAATATTACCAAGTGAAAAAGCATTTGCTTATAAAATGAAAATGGAAGCATTAAATCGCAAAGGAAAAAGAACAGATTTAACTTCGTCGCAAGTTGCGACAAGGTTAGATACTGCAACAATGATTGGTAAAGAACATGGTGATAGTAGAGATAATGTTTATAGGTATATAAGACTTACTGAATTAATACCAGAGTTATTAGATATGGTAGATAAAAAAGAAATTGCTTTACTTCCAGCGACAGAAATATCTTACTTAACTGAAGATGAACAATACTACCTTTTAGATTGCATTGAATGTAATGTTGCAACACCATCTCATGCACAAACAATAAAAATGAAAAAGATGAGTCAAGAGGGAACACTTACAGAAGATTTGATAGATGATATTATGAGTCAGGAAAAACCAAATCAAGTTCCAAAAATGAAATTTAACGAAAGTAGAATTAGAAGTGTACTCCCAAAAAATATTGACGAACCAAAAATTGAAGATTTTGTTGTTAAGGCGATTGAGCATTATAGCAAATATTTAAAACAACGAGATATGGGAGCAAGATAATGGGAGTATTTATTCCACAAATCCCTCCTTACAATCCTCCCTAGTATTTATTACTAGCTATTATTTACTAACTGAAAAAAAATATATAAGAGTATAGAGATAATTGCAGTAATGACTAAAAAAAATTATGAAAATATAATGTTGTTGAGGAAAGGTGTGTGATTTGAATGAAAAAATATGTTTTTATAGTTGCTAGTTTATTAGCACTAAGTTTTTTTGTGATATTCAAATTTGAAAACAAAAATAAGCAAATTGAGAATATTAACAAAAATTCAAATGAAATGGAGGTTATTACAGAAGATGTTGGAAATATTTCAGAAATTGAAGTTAAACAAGAAGAACCAGAAAAACAAGAACAACAAGAAGAATCAAAAAAAACAACAACAGAAACCAAATCTGTTATTTCACAAAAAGAAGAACAAAAATCAGAAGTAGTTAATTCTCCACAGAAAGAAGAACAAAAGGAAAATAAGTCTAATGATTCTGAACTTGAATATAGTAAAACTGAAGAAAAAAAAGATAATTTTAAAGACATTGAAGTTAAACAAGAAGAACCAGAAGAAAAGGAAGTTATCCAAGAAGAAATAAAACAAGTAGATGAAGAATATGAAAGACTTATGGCACAAGTAGAATATACTACTTATGATGAATGTATGAAAGCAGGATTTGATATTGCTTTTTCAGATACTGTAAATATTTTGGGTTTTGATCCTATTGAAGTAATTTATAAAGGACAAATATTAGGTTATAGATTGAAAATTCATTATACAAATCCAATGGAAAATTAAATATTTTATAAGCAAAGGCAATCAATGAAGATTGCTTTTTATTTTGGAAAGGAAAGATAAAAATTATGAATAGGAAGAAAATAATATCAATGTTCTTGCTAGTTTTTACTTTATTTGGTGTTTTTAACTTTTTAAATCCATCTCAAGTAAAAGCAGCAACATACAATGAAACATTATCACATCCTAAAACACCAAATGTTTATTATACAAGACGTGGTGGTGGTAAACCTTACTTATCAGCACAATATGAACAATATACAATGAACGGAAAAGTTGTTTATTGTATAGAACCAGGTGTTGATATAACAACAAGTGCATATTTAGGATATGATGGATTACAAGCTTCTCCTTATGATGAGGCTACAAATAAAAAAATAGAATTGATTGGTCATTATGGATATGATTATCCAGGACATCAAACACTAAGATATAGAATGGCAACACAAGCTCTTATATGGGAAACAACAGGTGGACAAATTATAGAGTTTTGGACTGAACAATATGGTTATGGTGATTATATAAATGTAAATGCAGAAAAAAATGAAATAATGAGATTAGTAAATGCTCATTATAACAAACCTAGCTTCAATGGTAGTTCAATGGAAGTTATAATTGGTAAAGAATATAAAATTACTGATACAAATGGGTTGATGGGAGAATATCAATTATATTCTGCTGATAACCTTAATGTAAGAATAGAGGGTAACGATATATATGTTACACCTTTAGCAACAGGCAATTTATCTTTAAATGTAGTTAGAAAACACTATGATAATTATACAACTATTGTTTATCACGGAAATGATGGTGCTTCACAAAAAATGGGATATTTTAGATTTTCAGATCCTGTTGTTGCAACTGCAAAGTTTAATGTTTTAGGTGGCAAAATTCAAATAAAGAAAGTAGATGCAGAAACAAATAGCACAACACCACAAGGCTCTGCGACATTAGTAGGTGCTAAATATAATGTTATAAATTCAAGTGGTAGTGTTGTATCTACTTTGACTATTGGCGAAGATATGACAGCTATAACAAATAACTTGCCACTAGGAACTTATACAATAAAAGAAGTATCTGCACCAACAGGTTATGAATTAGATAAAACAACTTATACTATAACAGTTAATTCAAGCGATACAGTTAATGTAACTGTTAAAGATAATGTTATTAAAGGAAAAATCAAAGTTGTTAAATATGATAGTGAAACTAATTCTTGCAAAGCATTAGGACAAGCAACTTTAAAAGGTGCAAAATATGAAATTAGAGATAAAAATAACAATGTTGTTGATACAATAACTACTGGTGATGATTGTAGTGCTACAAGTAAATATCTTCCTTATGGAAAATATACTATCAAAGAAGTATCTGCACCAACAGGTTATTATTTAGATTCAAATACTTATACAGTAGATATCAAAAATAGTGATATTGTATCAGTAATTTCAAAAGATGAAGTAATAAAAGGAAGAATTAAAGTTGTTAAACACGATAGTGAAACTAATTCTTGCAAAGCATTAGGACAAGCAACTTTAAAAGGTGCAAAATTCAATGTTATAGACCATAACAATAATGTTGTTGATACAATAACTACTGGTGATGATTGCACAGCAACAACAAAATATTTACCTTATGGAAAATATACTATCAAAGAAGTATCTGCACCAAAGGGATACTATTTAACAACAGAAGTTAAAGAACAATTTATTTCTGAAAAGAAAGATTATTCAGTAACAGTAGAAAATGATGTAATTAAGAATTTTATAAGTATTTTAAAACAATATGACTATGTTAATGGAAATACAACATTCTTAAATGCAGAGGCAAATATTACTTTTGAAATATTCTATCCAGATGGAACAAAATATGGCGAAATTAAAACTGATAAAAATGGTTATGCTACTATTGAAATTCCTTACGGAGTATGGAAATTCCATCAAGTAAATAGCAACACAGGATTTGAAAAAATCTATGACTTCTATATCACAGTAGATGAGAATAGTGAGAAAGAACAATATTATAATATTTTAAATAATAAAATATCTGCTTATCTTCAAGTATTTAAGAAAGATAGTGAAACAGGTAAAACAATAGCAATAGCAAATACAAAATTCAAAATATTAAATACTGACACTAATCAATATGTTAGCCAATATGTAGGTGGAAAAGTATATGACAATTTTCTAACTGATGAAAATGGAACTTTTACAACATATTTAAAATTAGAGGCAGGGAATTATAAATTAGTTGAAATTGAAAGTCCAACAGGTTATTTAATTTCAAAAGATGGATTAAAATTTACTATTGGGGAAGATACAGAATATAATTACACAACTTATGGTGCTATTGTAGTTGTAGAATTTAAAAATACTCCAATAAAAGGACAAGTTGAGATATTTAAAACTGGTGAAATTTTTGTGGCAGAAGATGGAACTTTTAAATATCAAGATATTAAATTAAATGGTATTAAGTTCAATTTATATGCAGATGAAGATATTAAATCAGCTGATGGTAATTATTTATATTACAACAAAGGGGATTTAGTAGAAACACTTACTACTAATGAAGATGGTTATATTAAGAGTAAGAAACTTCCACTAGGAAAATATTATTTAGTAGAAGTAGAAACAAAAGATAATTTTGTTTTAGATACAAAAGAATATCATTTTGAACTAACTGAAAAAGATAATAAAACTGCTATTGTATATGATACTTACAAAGCATTTAATTATTTGAAAAAAGGTACACTAGAATTTACTAAAACTGATTATTCTACAAGTGAGCCAATACCAAATGTAGAATTCAATATCTTTACTGAAAAAGATGAGTTAATTTATTCTGGTAAAACTGATGAAAACGGAAAAATTGTAGTTAAAGAATTAGCCGTTGGAAAATACTATATAGTTGAAGTAAATCCTATTGAGGGTTATGTATCTTCTGATGAAAAGGTGTTATTTGAAATAAAAGAGAATGGCGAAATAGTAAAAGCCGAGATGAATAACAAAAAGATATCTTCAACATTAAAAATTACAAAAGATGATGAAGATGGATCATTATTATCTGGTGTTAAGTTTGGAGTTTATAATTTAGAAGATAAACTAATAAGTGAACACACAACAGATGAAAATGGATATTTTGAAGTTGTTTTAGAATATGGTAAATACTATTTCAAAGAAATATCTACACTAGACTCTTATGTTTTAAGTGATGAGAAAATTTATTTTGATGTAGTTGAAGAAGGTGCAGTAATTGAAAAAACTATAACAAATAAATTTAGAACAGGAACGCTAGAATTTACTAAAACTGATTTAGTAAATGGTGAAGTTATTCCAAATACTCTAATTGAAATTTATAATTCAAAAGATGAACTTGTTTTCTCTGGTAAAACTGATGAAAACGGAAAAGTAGTAATTGAAGAATTAAGATATGGAAAATACTATATCATTGAAAAAGAAGCTGCAACAGGTTTTGTTATTACAGATGAGAAAGTATATTTTGAAATATTAGAGAATGGAAAAATAGTAAAAGCAGAAATGAAAAACAGACCTATTTATGGAACACTAGAATTTACTAAAACTGATATTTCTACAAGTGAGCCTCTTCCAAATACTGTTATAGAAATATATACAGAAAATGATGAACTTGTTTTCTCTGGTAAAACTGATGAAAATGGACAAGTAATTATTGAAGAATTAAGATATGGAAAATACTATATTTTAGAAAAGGAAGCACCAGAGGGTTATATCTTAACAGAAGAAAAAATGGCTTTTGAAATATTAGAAGATGGCGAAATAGTAAAAGCAAATATGGTTAATGAGAAAGTAGTAATTGAAGTTCCTAATACAGGATTAAATGATTATTTTGTATTAGAAATAATATCTGGATTGTTAATGATTAGTGGAATAGGAGTGATTATTTATGCTAAAAAGAAAAACAAAAAACAATAATCAAAGAAAGAGTCAACTTTTTATAGTTGGCTCTTTTCTAATAATTGTAGGTATAGGAATTTTAGGTGGAAAGATAGTGAATAACTATTTAGATAAAAAGCAAGAACAGGATTTAATAAATGATTTTTATGAACAACAAGAAGAATATGTTGTAGATGTTCCTGTAATGGAAGAAGAATTAGTAAAGGAAGAAGTTGCAGAGCAAGAGGAAAAGAAAGAAATAACTACTCCAACTATAAACTATATTGCAGTTATTAAAATACCTAAAATTGGTTTAGAAAAAGGATTAGCAAGTAAAGGTAGTTATTGGAACAATGTTAATAGAAACATTGAAATATTATCTGAATCAGATATGCCGGATGTTGAAAAAGGTAATGTTATATTAGCAGGACATAGTGGCAATAGCAGTATATCTTATTTTAGAAAATTAAATAAATTACAAAATGATGATATTGTAACTATTACTTATAATGGTAAAGAGTACAAATACAAAATGGTTAATTCTTATGAAATAGAAAAAAATGGATATGCACATATAGTAAGAAATGCAGAGAAAAGCACGTTGACATTAATAACTTGTAAGCATAATACAAATAAACAAATTGTAGTTATATGTGAGCAAATTGAAGTTAAATAGGAGGAATTCATGAGGTGTATTGTAAAGTTAAAACAAATCTTTAAAAAAGAAGAAATTAATTGTGGTTTAAATCCGTTTATTAAAGATTATTATGATAATTTAGAACCTGAATTTTATGATGAGGCAATAAAAAATATAAGAAGTAGTATCAAAGATAATAACATATATGCCAATTTTTTAAGACAAAAAATTAAGGAAAATAAAAGGTGTACAGATTTTTATAATACAAGTAAATTTGAAGATTTATTAAAAAGAGAAATATTAGAAAAAGAATATTCAAATAATACTGCAAAACTTGTGTTGGAATATCTAAAACATAAGAAAGAAGAATATAAAACTTTAAAAAATGAGAAAAGAGGTTAAATATGGATAAAAACTTAAATCAAATTGCAAGAGCATTAGAAAAACTTTTTAATGCAGGTTTTAATACTGATAAAAAAATAATATCTATGAAGATTGAAGATTTAAGAAAAATACCTAATCTAGTAGGTGATGAATCTTTAATAATAATTGACTATCGTGAGGCAGTAAAGAATAAAGATGTAACTGCTTATTTAAGTGGTAGTAAAGGAATAGAGAAAGGAGCAGAGAAGAAATGAAAAATTATGATGTAGATGTAAATTTAAATGGAAAAATAACATTTGAAGTTGAAGCTAAAAACAAAGAAGAAGCACAAAGAAAAGTAGATGAATTACTTGAAGACCTTTCAGTAAAAGAAGCGTTAGAACAATATCAAGCTACACTACAAATGAAGATGCAAATAAAACAAGAAAAAAGTTTAGAAAGATAGGAGGAAAGAAAATGGCACATAAAAGAAGAAGACCACCGTTTCATTTGAAATTTAATATAAGAAGTTTTAATTTTTTGCTAGAAATCTTAAGTATATATATAGAACGAGAAGATGAATTATTAAAAGAAAAAGCAGATAAGTTAAAAACTAAATTATTAAGATATAGTATTCCTTATGAAACTGAACAAAAAGAAGAGTTAGTATATATACGATTATTCCAAAATGAAGCAGAAGATTTAGTATATATATTGTTTAATAGTATTGATGAATTTGAAGTTGAAACAAATTATTATGAAGTTTTAGTTAAAGTTAGAGAGTCATTAAAAAAAGATAATACTAATTGAAATTGTTAGGAGGTGAAAAAAGTGGCAGGGAAATTAAGACTTATAACTGATTTATATGGTCAAACTTTAACAGATATTAGTAGAGATCCAAATGAGTGGATGTCGTTTTTAGAGTGTGCAGCTATGAACTATAAATATCCGTTTAATGACCAAGTTTTAATATATGCTCAAAGACCTACTGCAGTAGCATGTGCAGAAATAGAAACTTGGAATAAAAATGTTGGTAGATGGGTTAATAAAGGTTCTAAAGGAATTGCACTTATTTCAGATGAAAATGGCGAAACAATTTTAAAACACGTATTTGATATTGCTGATACAAATAGTAAGTTTGGTAAAAGTTTTAGATTATGGTCAGTCACTAAACCTTATGAGCAGGATATTATAGAATCACTTGAGAACAGATATGGGGAGTTAGAAGCAAAAGAAACTTTGCCATCAGCGATAATATCCGTATCTAAGATACTTGCTGAAGATAATTTACAAGATTATTTATCAGATTTAATGTTTTATAGAGATAATAGTTTATTAGAAGAATTAGATGAACTCAATGTAGAATTATTATTGAAAGAAACAATATCTAATAGTATTGCTTTTGTTATTATGAAAAGATGTGGAATTAATCCAAATAATTACTTTGAAAGTGAGGATTTTAAAAGCATATTAAATTTTAATAGTTATGATACTATCACAAGATTAGGACTAGCTACAAGTGAGATAAGTGAAATGGGATTAAGAGAAATCTATACAACTATTAAAAATTTACGAATTAATGAAATAAATAAAATTCGCACATTTGAAAGAGAAAAACAAAAAGAATATGATATAGATGAAAGCAAGAATATTGCAGAAAGGAGTGGTAATTATGAAGATAACTTACACAAGACAGGGGGACTACGAACTTCCAGACCTAATGTTGCCGAGTCAAGACAAGCAACTTCAAGTGAAAGGGAAATACGCAATAATGAGGTTAAATTATTTGAAGAAAGAGAAGAAACCTTTATACACAACATTATTGATGAAAGACCTATTGACAGAGCATTTGATAGAGATACAACAACAAGCAGAGATGCGAGTGAAAGAGATAGTATCTCAAATGAAAATCAAGGAGAACATCACAGAGGAATTGAAAGCAACAGACCAAATGAAATGGGTAGGGTTGATGAACAACTTGCAGATGACAGCAGAGGAGATAGTAACGAACGAATTGATTTACGCTTAAATTTTTATGATAAAAATAGCAACAAACATCCTTATGTGGTAGTTGATGAAAAGGTTAATCAAATATTAAGTACAACACCACATTTAAAGGTATCAAATAAAGATATTATAAATTATTTTGAAATTGAAAAAGATATTAGTAAAAGAGCAAAGTTCATTAAGAATGCTTTTAATTCTGATTATACTGGAATTATCATTAACGATAATATGTATGGTTATAAGGCATTTGATAATGGACTTTTATTTTGGAAAGGTAATTTTTTATCACGAGATACAGAAACTTTTATTAGTTGGGAAGATTTAACATATCATTATGATTCAATGATATTACTTCATCAACTTAATACAAAAACTAAAACATTACCATCAGTAAGCCAACAATTAACTTTAATTGATGAAAATGAAAACAGTGAACAAAGTGTTGATTTGGTATTTTCACAAGAGTTTATTGATAAATATTTACAGGAAAAACATACTGAAACAAAGTATAGGATATATGAGCAATTCCAAAAAAGTTTATCAAGTAAAGATAATGCAGAATATTTAAAAAATTTATATGGGCTTGGTGGAGCGACATATACGGTAAAAGGTTCTGGTATAGGATATGAAAGTAGTTCAAAAGGACTTTTATTATACAGAGGGTATTTTGAAAATAGAGCAGAAAAACTTTTGAAATGGAATTATTTAGCTGATAGAATTACTTATTTAATAAAAGAAGAAAGATTTTTAAATTCAAAAGAGTTAAATGAATATCCTAATTGGTTAGAAAAAGAAGAACAAAAAAGAGAGCTTGTAGAAAAGGAAAAAGAACTGTCATTACAAATAGATAATGATGTTTCTGAAGAAGAACCAGAAAAAATTATAGAATATGAATATCACTTGGGCGATAAAGTCTATATAGGTGCTGATGAGTATGAAATATTAGCTTTTGATGATGAAGTTGTTAGATTATATGACTATCAATGGCCATTATTTAATAAAGAAATGGACAGAGAAGAATTTGATAGAAAAGTGCGAGAAAATCCATGTAATGACCATTTAATTAAAGAAGAAACAATTGTTGAATTTTATGATAAAGAAGATGGCGAAATTGGATTGATATATCATATTTTAAATAAACATAAAATAAATGATATAGAATTAAAATATGATGAAAATGAAAATCTTATTGCTACTGATAAAGATAATTCTTGGATAGGAAAGGAATTTTATGATTTTATTTTCAATGATATTTTTGTATATAACGAAAATGGACAAGTTGAATTAATTACTGATAATGAATTAGAAAAAATAAAAGAATATTCAAAAAAATATGAAAGTATTTTAGAAGAAAAATCTGATAAGAATACAGAAGAAAAAGAATTTATTGGAAAAGAATTAGATTTAGAAAATAGAAAATACAAAATTGAAAATATCACTAATGATGAAGTAAATTTAAAAGATATAACTTTTAATAATTCAGTGGGTTTTCCAATTTTTAGAGTTGAAAAGTTAGATAAAATTAAATCAATACTAGCTGAAAAAGAAGAAAAAGAATTTGTACCTAGTTTTGAAAAGAAAATTAAAAATAAAGTAAATACTTTTGATATACACCCAGAAATTAAAAATTCTGATCGTAGCCAATTTAGAATAGAAAATAACAATTTAGGTTATGGAACACCACGAGAAAAATTTGCTCGAAATTTAGAGGCAATTAAAGTATTAAAAAAATGTGAAGAAGAAAATAGATTTGCAACGCTAGAAGAACAAGAAATACTATCTCAATATGTAGGTTGGGGTGGATTACCACAAGCATTTGATGATAAAGACAATTCATGGAGTAGAGAATATTTTATCTTAAAAGAAATATTAGATGAAAAAGAATATTCAGAAGCAAGAAGTTCTACTTTAACAGCTTTTTACACTCCACCAATAGTTATTAAATCAATGTATAAAGCTCTTGAAAATATGGGCTTAAAAACTGGGAATATATTAGAACCAAGTTGTGGTACAGGTAATTTTATTGGTATGTTACCAGACTCATTAGCAGAATGTAAAATATATGGAGTAGAAATTGATTCAATCAGTGGAAGAATAGCTAGACAATTATATCAAAAATCGTCTATTGCTGTTCAAGGCTTTGAAGATACTAATTTACCTAATAGTTTTTTTGATGTTGCAGTAGGTAATGTTCCATTTGGGGATTTTAAAGTTTTAGATAAAAAATATGACAAACATAAATTTTTAATACACGATTACTTTTTTGCAAAAACACTTGATAAAGTAAGACCAGGTGGAGTTGTTGCGTTTATAACTTCTAAAGGGACATTAGATAAAGAAAATCCTAGTGTTAGAAGATATATTGCACAAAGAGCAGATTTATTAGGAGCTATTAGATTACCTAATAATACTTTCAAAGCTAATGCAGGAACAGAAGTAACATCAGATATTATCTTCCTGCAAAAAAGAGATTCAATAACCGATATTGAACCAGATTGGGTATATCTTGATACTAATGAAGATGGTATCAAAATGAATAAGTATTTTGTAGATAATCCAGAAATGATAATGGGAAATATGGAAATGATTTCTACAAGATTTGGTTATGATTCTGCTTGTATAGCAAATGATAGTCAAGATTTAGAAAGTATGCTAAATGAAGCAATCACAAACATACACGCTGAAGTAAAAGAATATGAAATTGATGATATAGGCGAGGAAGAAGATTTATCTATTCCTGCAGATTATAATGTTAAGAATTTTTCATATACAATTGTTGATGATAAAATTTATTTCAGAGAAAATAGTAGAATGTATCCACAAGAATTAGCTATGACTACTGAAAATAGAGTTAAAGGGCTAATTGAAATTAGAGATTGCGTCAGAACGCTTATAGAGTATCAAACAGAGGATTATCCAGAAGAAGATATAAAATATCAACAAGATAAATTAAATCGCTTATATGATGCTTTTAGCAAGAAATATGGGTTAATTAATAGCAGAGGAAACAACTCTGCTTTTTCTAATGATTCAAGCTATTATTTATTATGCTCATTAGAAATATTAGATGAAAACGGAAATCTTGCAAGAAAAGCAGATATGTTTACCAAAAGAACTATAAGACCAAAAACAAAGATATTACAAGTAGATAGTGCAAATGAAGCACTTGTAGTTTCACTTTCTGAAAAAGCAAGAGTAGATATAACATTTATGCAAAGTCTATGTGGAATGGATATGGATAAAATGTTAAAAGAATTAGAGGGTGAGATATTTAATGTCCCTGAATATGGTGAGTGTAATAATTGGGTTACTGCTGATGAGTATTTATCAGGAAATGTTAGAGAAAAATTAAAAATAGCAGAAAAATTTGCAGAAACAGATGATAGGTTTTTGGTTAATGTTAAATACCTTAAAGATGTTCAACCTAAAGATTTAAGTGCAAGTGAAATTAGTGTTAGATTAGGAACTACTTGGATACCACCAGAAGATATAAAAGTATTTATTGATTACTTATTAAATCCATCTTGGCATACAAGTAGAAATATAAAAGTTCATTATATGGAAAGTACTTCTCAATGGAATATAGAGGGAAAAAACTATGATAAATATAATGTAAAATCATATAACACTTATGGTACAGGTAGAGCAAATGCTTATAAAATAATCGAAGATACACTTAATTTAAAAGATGTAAGAATTTACGATTATTATGAAGATGAGAATGGTAAAAGAGTTGCGGAATTAAATAAAAAAGAGACTGCAATAGCACAAGCTAAACAAGAACAAATTAAATTAGCTTTTGAAGAATGGGTATGGAAAGATCCAGAAAGACGTGAAAGATTAACAAGAATTTATAATGAAAAATTTAATTCTATTAGACCGAGAGAATATGATGGTTCACATATAGTTTTTGATGGAATAAATCCAGAAATAAAATTAAGACCACATCAAGTTAATGCAATTGCAAGAATTCTATATGGTGGAAATACCTTATTAGCTCATGAAGTTGGTGCAGGAAAAACTTTTGAAATGGTTGCAGCTGCAATGGAGTCAAAAAGATTAGGGTTATGTAACAAATCATTATTTGTTGTACCAAATCATATAGTAGAACAATTTGGTCAAGAATTTTTGCAATTATATCCGAGTGCAAATATTTTAGTAACAACTAAAAAGGATTTTGAAACTGCTAATCGTAAAAAGTTTTGTTCAAGAATTGCAACAGGTGATTATGATGCAGTTATAATAAGTCATTCTCAATTTGAAAAAATACCAATGTCTGCAGAAAGACAAAAAGCAATTCTTCAAAAAGAAATAGATGAGATAACTTTTGGTATTCAAGATTTAAAAAATAGTAATGGCGAAAGATTTTCTATTAAACAATTAGAAAAGACAAAGAAAAGTTTAGAGGCAAAATTAGCTAAACTTAATGATACCAGTAGAAAAGATGATGTTATCACTTTTGAAGAATTAGGTGTAGATAGAATATTTGTAGATGAGGCTCATTATTATAAGAATTTGTTTTTATATACAAAGATGAGAAATGTTGGTGGTATAGCACAAACAGAAGCACAAAAAAGTTCAGATTTATATATGAAATGTCGTTATCTTGATGAAATTACAGGTGGTAAAGGGATAATTTTTGCGACTGGAACACCAATTAGTAATTCAATGGTTGAATTATATACAATGCAAAGATATTTACAATATAGTGAATTAGAAAAAAGAAATTTGCAACATTTTGACGCATGGGCTTCTACTTTTGGTGAAACAACAACAGCGATAGAATTGAGTCCGGAAGGAACTGGTTATAGAGCAAAAACTAGATTTGCAAAGTTCTATAATTTACCAGAACTTATGGCAATGTTTAAAGAAGTTGCTGATATACAAACTGCAGAAATGTTAAATTTACCAGTACCGAAAGCTAATTATCACAATATAGTAATACAACCTAGTGAAATTCAAAAAGAGATGGTAAAAGAGTTAGCTGATAGAGCTGAACGTGTAAGAAATAAAATGGTTAATTCTACTGAAGATAATATGTTAAAGATAACAAATGACGGAAGAAAATTAGCATTAGACCAGAGATTAACTAATGAGATGTTAGAAGATTTTGAAAACAGTAAAGTAGCTACTTGTGCTAATAATATTTATGATATCTGGAAAAAAACTGAAGATGATAAGTCTGCTCAATTGTTATTTTGCGATTTATCTACACCACATAATGATGGTAAGTTTAATGTTTATGATGATATAAAAAATAAACTAATAAATAAAGGAATACCAGAAGAAGAAATAGTTTTTATTCATGATGTTAATACAGATATAAGAAAACAAGAATTATTTAGTAAGGTTAGAAAAGGACAAGTAAGGGTATTAATGGGTTCTACTCAAAAAATGGGTGCAGGAACAAACTGTCAAGATAGACTAATTGCATTGCACGATTTAGACTGTCCGTGGCGACCTAGTGATTTAATTCAAAGAAGTGGAAGAATAATAAGACAGGGAAATAAAAACGAAGAAGTTGATATTTTTAGATATGTTACAGAGGGAACTTTTGATGCATATTTATATCAGTTAGTTGAAAATAAACAAAGATTTATTTCACAAATAATGACCTCAAAAACACCAGTTAGATTTGCAGAAGATATAGATGAAACTGCATTAAGTTATGCAGAAATAAAAGCGTTAGCTGCAGGTAATCCTTTAATAATTGAAAAGACAGAACTTGATACACAAGTTGCTAAATTAAAATTATTAAAACAAACTCATTTGAGTGAAATTTATGCATTGGAAGATAAAGTTATAAAATTTTATCCTACTGAAATAAAAAGATTAGAAAATAGACTTGAAAATATAAAAAAGGATGTAGAACATTTAAATCAAAATACAAAGCAAATTGATGGTTTTCAAGGAATGATTATTCGTGGTAATGAATATTCTGAAAAAGCTGAAGCAGGACAGTTAATAATTGATATTTGTAAATCAATGACTAATACTGAGCCGATAGAAATTGGTGAGTATAAAGGATTTAAAATGATATTATCTTTTGATAGCTTTGATCGTAAATTTCATTTAGGAATGAAAAATAATTTGTCTTATGATGTAGAACTTGGTGCTGATGTGCATGGTAATATTACTCGTATTGATAATGTTTTAAATGGTATAGAAAGTAAAATAGAGTATGCTATTAATAATTTAGAAGATACCAAAAAACAATTTGAAAATGCAAAACAAGAAATAACAAGACCATTTCCACAAGAGGAAGAATTAAAGACAAAATCAAAAAGATTAGATGAATTAAATATAGCTCTTAATCTTAATGAAAAAGATAAAGAGATAATAGATGATAAAGAAAATGATATAGTAGATAGTCAAGTTTCCAAAAGAGATTATGAAAGGTAAATCGCACATTTGAATTATTAATTTTAATATATAAAATTATAATTGGAGGTGGAACTCAATGACTAATACTATTAAAGGTTTTTTTGATAAATATGATGAATGTTTTTCTGAATATGTATCAGATTTATTTGTTAATCTTAATAAAACAAATTCTATATATCAAAATATTCAAAGGGAAATAAGTAAAACACTTAATAATTTTCCAAGAATAAGAGAAATAATAGAAGATAACAAAAGTTATGATTTATCAAAAGAAGAAGTTATGGCATTAGCTAAATATCTTTCACTTTTAGATGACAAAAGAATAATTGAAGAAAAAGAATTATTCTTTAAAGGTGGAGGAGAAGCTTATTATTATTTTAAAAAAATGGGAATAATAAAAGATTAAATTGAAAGCGATTTTAGAACCAACTAGAATCGCTTTATTTTATTTATAAGGAGGTATAAAATGAAAGTTTATAAAATTGAAGTAGAAGAAATACTGCAAAATGTTTATGAAATTGAAGCAAATTCATTAGAAGAAGCAATAGATAAGGCAGAAGAAATGTATAGAAATGAAGAAATTGTTTTAGATTATGAGGCTTGGAAAGAAACTAATTATAGAGAATATGAAGACGTTGTAGAAAAAGATAAAAAGAAGAATAAAGAATATGAAAGGTAGGTAATATAAATGGCATATTATCCACCAGAAGTGATAGAAAAAGTAAAACAAATTGATTTATACACTTATTTAAAAAATTATGAACCTGATGAGTTAGTACCATTTAATAGAAATACTTATATGACAAGAACGCATGATAGTTTAAAAATATCAAATGGAATGTGGTATTGGTTTTCACAAGGTGTGGGTGGAAAAACAGCATTAGAATATTTAATTAAAGTTAGAGATTATTCTTTTATTCAGGCAGTAGAAACAATATTAGGACATTCTAAAATAAGTCCACCAATACAATATAAACAAACTGAAAAGATAAAAAATATTAGATTATTATTACCAAAAAAAGCAGAAAATAATAATCATGTAATCAGTTATTTAACTGGTAGAGGTATAGACAAAGATATTATATTAGAGTGTATAGATAATGATTTGATTTATGAACAATATCCAAATCATAATGTAGTCTTTGTAGGATATGATAAAAATAAAACTGCAAGATATGCAGGATTAAGAGCTTGTAACTCAAGTAGATTTATGCAAGATGCCTATGGAAGTCATAAGGCGTTTTCTTTTAAAATAGATGCGATAGAACCAAATAATACAGTGCATTTATTTGAAAGTGCTATCGACCTTTTATCTTATGCTACGATTATGAAATTAGATAATAAAGAATGGTATAAAGAAAATTTACTTTCATTAGCAGGTGTATATCAACCGGCAAAAAAAATAGATGAAAGTAAAATACCACTAGCATTAAATTATTACTTAAATCAAAATCAACATATAAAAAAGATTATATTGCATTTAGATAATGATAGTGCAGGAAGATTAGCAACAATGGCATTAAAAACAGTTTTGCCAAAACAATATGAAATCATTGATGATCCACCAAAAGTAGGAAAGGACTTCAATGATTTTTTATGTTCCAAACTAGGAATAAATTATAAAAATAGATATGGAAAGGAAAGATAAAAATTATGAAACAAGATTATATGAAATTAGGAAAAATATTTAAAACAATGAGAGAAAAGAAAGGGTATTCAAGAAGAAAAACAGCTGCAATTGTAGATATAAGTGATACTGAATTAAAGAGAATAGAAGATGGTGAAAGACAAGTTCCCAACTTGCTTACTATAATAAATCTATGTAAAATATTAGGTTTAGATTTTTTAAATACTTTAGAAGATACAGGATTTTATGAAAGAGAAGAAGATAAATTATTTTATGTATTAGTTAAAAATAAAAATACAGATATATTTAAAATTCATGCTCAAAATGAAGGCAAAGCTTGTATGACTATAATAGATTTATTAACAGAAAATGAGTTAATAGATTTAGATAAAAACATTAAAAATATTTCAATTTTTGTTACTGAAGATAAGGCATTATTAAATAAAGCATTAACAGATTTTGAAACAAAAACTGAAGAAGAAATTGCAGAAAAATATTTAGATTTAGATAAAAATTTTGAACAATTTTGTGAAGAAGCTGACGAAGAATATGAAGAAAAAAATGATGAAGAAATTGACGAAGATGAGGAAATTATGGATTGTTCTTCATGCGAACATTATTGTCCTGTTTGTAACGAATGTACTTACGGGGAGTAATATGTTTCTGGAGCCAGCACTGAATTTATACTCCCATATAAATTCGTATGTGGGGAAATCCCCAATCCCCTTAAATAGAAAATAAAAATAGAAAGGAATAAAAGATTATGAGTGAATTATTATTTTTTGTGTTAGGAACAATCATAGGTGGTTTAATAATGACCACCTTAATGTGTTGCCTACAAATAAATAGAGTTAATGAATTAGAAAGACTATTAGTTCTAAAAGATAAAGAAATAGAAGAAGATAATCCAGAGGTGGTCAAATGCGAAATCGTGGAATAAAAAAACAAATATGGTTAAATAGAGAAGAAGATTACTTATTGAAATTAAAATCTGAATCTGCAGGAATAACTGCTTCTGATTTTATTAGAAATTTAATAGTTGGATATCAATTAAGAGAAAAACCATCTCAACAATTTTATGAAGCAATAAAAGAATTAAGAGCTATTGGAAAGAACCTTAATCAAATTGCAAAGTATGCTAATAAACAAGGATTTGTGAATGGTATAAATCTAAAAAAAGAAATAGATGAAATGAATCGTTTAATTGTTGATTTGAAAAGAGAGTTTTTAACTCCAAAGAAAGTAGAAAATTAAAATGCATACAGTAGTAAAAATTAAAAAAATAAGTTATAATATATTTGTAAAAAGCAGGTGGTGTTTGTGAATATAAAAAAACTGAAATCAGTATTTGAAGAAAAAGGTATGGTAAAATTTAAATTGTATGGTTTGGAATACACTATTCAAAAAGTGGATGATGGTGTAGTTATTTTTGCTGACCTATATGATAGTAAAAAAGAAAAATATGATGATGTAGATTTATTATTAAAACAACACTATATTTATGGCGAAAATATTGAAGATAATGAAGAAAGAATTTTAAATATTTATTAAGGAATTGGTGATATTAAAATGAAATTTGAGAGAATTGATATAGATAATTTAGAGTTAGCTTGTAAAATACAAAATGAAATTTTCCCAGAAGAAGATGGCAGACAAAATTTTATAGAGCAAATAAATAAAGATCCATATCGTAAAGAACAAGATTATTATATCGTATATGTAAATGATACACCTGTTGGAGTAACTGGTATATATTCTTATCACGAATATCCAGAAAGTGCATGGCTAGGTTGGTTTGGTATATTAGAAAAATACAGACATAATGGTTATGGTAAAATGGCATTGGATAAAACAATAGAATTAGCAAAAGAAAAACAATATACGAGATTTAGATTATATACGGATGAGTTCGCTACTGATGCTCATAAATTATACGAGTCAAGAGGATTAATAAAAGAAGAATATGATAATCCAGATGATAAAGACAATTATATAGACGCAAGAATATATATTTATTCTAAAAGTTTAAATGAAGAACCACTAGAAAAATGGGATAACAAAATATTAGGACTAAAAGAACAATCAGATAAAGAACATAATAATTAAATTATTTATAGAGGGTAGATAGAAATATCTATTCTTTTTTTGAAAGGAAGTGATTGAAATTGCAGTAACAGGTATATGGAAAATTAGTAAAGATTTAAATTATGTAGTTGAATATACAAGTGATATAGAGAAAACAAAAAACAAAGAATATGCAAATGAAAGTTATTACAATTTGCATAATGTTATAGATTATGTTGAGGCAGAATACAAAACTGAAAAGCAATTCTATGTATCCGGTTTAAATTGTTCGCCAGAAACTGCTTATGAAGAAATGATAATTACAAAACAACAATTTAATAAGACAGGTGGAATTTTAGGTTTTCATGCTTTTCAATCTTTTAAAGAGGGGGAAGTAACACCAGAAAGAGCTCATGCTATTGGAGTTAAATTGGCAGAAGAAATGTGGGGAGATAGATTTGAAGTTGTTGTATCTACTCATTTAAATACAAACCATTATCATAATCATTTTGTTATTAATTCTGTATCATTTGTAGATGGTAAAAGATATTATGATAAGAGAGAAACTTATGCAGAATTAAGAAGATTATCAGATTGTCTTTGTGAAGAATACGGATTAAGTGTTGTGAAAGAAAAACCATGTAGGCGTAGCAAAATTGATTTTACTAATTATCAAAAAGTATATACACAAAGAGATAATTATTATACTCTAGCAAAACAAGATTTAGATCGTGCAATAGCACAAGCGTATTCTTATAGTGATTTTGAAAAACTTATGAAAGCAATGGATTATGAAATCTATTATAGAGCAAATAAAATAAGTATTAGAAGAAATCCATACAAGAAGAATATTCGTATAGAAAGATATTTTGGTGATGAATATAGTATTGAGAATATTAAAGAAAGAATTATCAATACACAAGCTACTAGAATACCTTTTATTGAAGAATATGGGAATAAGAAAAATAATAAGATATTTAATTATCAAAAACCAAGAAAAAATGGTTTTTATGGATTGTATTTACATTATTGTTATTTGTTAAAAGTATTTCCAAAAAAATATCCGTATCAAAGATTAACCCCAACAATTCGTGCTGATGTAAGAAAAATGGAAGAAATATCAAATGAAGCAAGACTGCTCGTTAGAAATAATTTAAAAACTAACGAGCAGTTTTTTTTGTTTAAAACAGAAAAAGAAAAGCAACTAGACAAACTTATGGATGAACGTAGCAAGTTGTGGTACAGATATAAAAAATCTAAAAGTAAAGAAGAACAAAAGGAAATAAAAAAACAAATTGATTTAATCAATAATGAAATTAATCCATTACGAAAGGAGGTGGTGCTATGTAATGGAATATTAGAAAGAAGTCCAAAATTGGAAGAAAATTTAAAAGAATTAAATGAAGAAAGTGGAAAGGAAGTGGAAAAAAATGAATTCATCAGGTGACGCAGCTGAGTCAATTGTAAGAATGAGTTTACAAGGTATAGAAGTAGCCGCAAGAATATCTGGTAGTGGAGCAAAAAATGTAGCTGCACTTATTTATACTATTATGAAAGACAATCAACAAATAAAAGGTAAAACCAAACTTGTTAATATGCTTAAATCTGGTAAAGAATTAAAAGTATTTTCTGTTAAGAAAGAAGATTTAAAAAAGTTTACAGAAGAAGCAAAGAGATATGGTGTTTTATTTAGTGCTTTAGTTGATAAGAAATCAAAAAGTATGGATGGAATGGTAGATATTATGGTTAGAGCAGAAGATGCTAGTAAAATCAATCGTATAGTTGAAAGGTTTAATCTTGCTACTGTTGATACTGCATTGATTAAGAGTGAAATTCAAAAATCAAAAGATGGAAAAGCAGAAGCAGATAAAGGAATAATTGTTAAAAGTATTGAGGAAAGATTAGTGGATGATATTTTATCTAAACCTATTGCAAAGGAGGAAAATGAAGTATCAAACCCGAATGTGGCAAAGATGGAAAAAAGCCCTCTGTCAGAGCCTACCTTAGACAACAAAAACAAAGCAGACAAGGGTACTAAAACTGAAAAGCCTTCAGTTAGAGAAGAAATAAAAAATATTAAAGAAGAACAAAAGGCACAAGCAGAGTTAGAAAAGTCTGATAAATCAAAAGAAAAGAAACAACAAAAAGATACACAAAAACATAAACAACCAAAAAATAAAAAGAAAAAATCAAAGGAAAGAGGTAATTAATTATGAATGAAATAGATTCAATAGTAGGGACAAAAGAAACTAATAAAAAAAGTTTTGATAGGGATGCCTGGATAAAACAAAAACAAGAACAAAGAAAGTTTGCTTATGATACTATGGACAAAACAGCTGAAGAAATTATACAAGATATAAGCAAATTTAAAACTTATTTAGATATACAAGGTAGATTTGATAAATATTCAGTTGGCAATGCTTTATTAATAACAAATCAAATGCCAAATGCAACAAGATTAAAGGAATTTGATGATTGGAAAGAACAAGGAGCATTTATAAAGAAAAATGAAAATGGAATAATTATTTTAGAACCAGGAGATCAATATACAAGGAGTGATGGAAGTTTTGCAACTTCATATAATCCAAAGAAAATGTTTGATATAACACAAACAACAGCAAAACAATCCGTACTAGCAAGTTTATATGATGATAGGACTAAATTAACAGCATTACTAAAAGAATGTCCTGTTGATATAAAAGCAGTAGATATAATTCCTAATAGCAATAATGTTGCTGAATGGAATAAAGATGATAATGTGCTATATGTTCAAAGAACAGATGACATACAAAGAACGTTTAAAGAAATATCTACTGAATTAGCAAGAGTTAGTTTAGAAGAAAGTGGAAATACAGAATTAGATAATTTCAAATGTAAATGTACGGCATATATGTTGTGTAAAAAATATGATATAGACACATCTAATTTTGATATTAATTATATTCCAGAACAATTTAAAAATATGAGTGCGAGTGAAATAAGAAACGAATTAAGTTCAATGAGAACTGCTATGAGTGATATAAATGCAAGAATGAATCAGCATTTTGAGAGTATTTCAAAGAATCAGAAAAATAAAGATTACGAAAGATAATGGAGGTATAAAATGAACGAAACTATTAAAGTGTTAGAGTTAGATAAATATGAGATAGGTATTTTAATAAATGCTTTAAATGAATTTAGAAATCAACTTTTAAAACAAAATAGAACGACAGAGCCGGTTGATGAAATTTTATTAAAAGCGATAGATGCTCCGGAAAAAAAAAGACCTCTCGTAAAATGCTTGAGGAAAGATGACAAACGATTCAAATGAAATTCCAAAATGGGTTTATGTTGTTGGATTAATACCGATAATATGGATAGCAATTTTAATTGCACCATCAGTTGATGGTGGATTACCACAGATAATAAAGGACTTTCCTAAATTGATAGAGAGTCCTTTTAATTTATCTTGGTGCAATGATAGTATTAAAGTAATTATATTATTTTGTGTCTGTTATTTTATGGGCATAAGCATATATTTTGCTACCAAAAAAAATTATCGTAGGAGAGAAGAACACGGAAGTGCAAAATGGGGCGTTGCAAGTGTTATAAACAAAAAATATTTACAAAAACCCATTTCAAATAATAAAGTATTAACTCAAAATGTAGTTATTGGATTAAATGGAAAACAACATAGAAGAAATATTAATGTATTGGTATGTGGTGGAAGTGGAGCCGGAAAGACGAGGTTCTATTGTAAACCTAATATAATGCAATGTAATACTTCTTTTGTTGTATTAGACCCAAAAGGTGAGATTGTAAGGTCGTTAGGTTATCTTTTAAAAGAACAAGGATATGAAGTTAAAGTGTTAGACTTAATAAATATGGAAAAAAGTCATTGCTATAATCCGTTTGTTTATTTAAAAAGTGATAATGATGTTCAAAAACTAGTAACTAATTTATTTAAAGCAACAACACCAAAAGGTTCATCAAGCAATGATCCTTTTTGGGATACTGCAGCTTCTATGTTATTATTGGCATTGATTTTTTATTTAAAATATGAAGCACCTGAAGATGAACAAAATTTCCCAATGGTTATGGAATTATTGAGAGCAGGTGAAGTTCATGAAGATGATGATAATTATATAAGTCCATTAGATGTATTATTTAATAGATTAGAAGATAAAGAACCAGAGCATATAGCAGTTAAGTATTATAGAGATTATCATAGTGGTTCTGCAAAAACTTTAAAATCTATTCAAATAACATTAGCTTCAAGATTAGAAAAATTTAATCTTCAGAGTCTTGCTTCATTAACTGCAACTGATGAATTAGACTTGCCATCACTGGGAGAAAAGAAAGTAGCTTTATTTGCTTTAATTCCAGATAATGATACAAGTTTTAATTTTTTAGTAAGTATTTTATATACACAACTGTTTCAGCAGTTGTTTTTTTTAGCTGATCATAAGTATGGAGGAAGTTTACCAGTCCATGTTCATTTTGTTATGGATGAATTTGCAAATGTAAGTTTACCAGACGATTTTGATAAGATTTTATCTGTTATGAGGTCAAGAGAAGTATCAGTAAGTATAATTTTACAAAATCTAGCACAATTAAAAGCATTATTTGAAAAACAATGGGAAAGTATTGTAGGTAATTGTGATGAGTTTTTATATCTTGGTGGAAACGAACAATCAACACATAAGTATGTAAGTGAACTTTTAGGAAAAGAAACAATAGATACTAATACTTATGGAAAAAGTACAGGACATAGTGGGAATTACTCTACTAATTATCAGATAAGTGGTAGAGAATTAATGACACCGGATGAAGTTAGATTACTTGATAATAAATATGCACTTTTATTCATTAGAGGTGAAAGACCAATAATGGATTTTAAATATGAAATTTTAAAACATCCAAATGTAAATAAAACAACAGATGGAAGTGGTAAACCTTATTTGCATGGTGGTACAGAAAATGCGATTGCTTCAATTATATTTGATGAAAATATAGAAGATTATAAATATACAAATATAGAAGCAATTGTAGGAGATTATGAAATTATTTCTTCAGAAGAAATAGAAGATTATTTAAATGGAAAAGGAGAATTTAAAAATGAAAAAGAACAATAAATTAAATTTAAGTAGTAAAGGTAAAAAAATATTTAAACTATATGTAATAGGAGTGTTGCTATTTGTTTTAACAATCGGAACAAGTGTACAAGTTTTAGCAGCAGATGACCCAATGACAGTAGTTAATAATTTATCGGATTTTATATTTGGACTTATTAGAGCAGTAGGAATGATATTGCTAGGATTTGGTATAGTTCAAATAGGATTATCATTAAAAAGTCATGATCCATCACAAAGAGCTAATGGCTTTTTAACACTAGCAGGAGGAGTTATTATAACTTTTGCGAAAGAAATTCTTAATATGATAACAGGTTAATGATTATCAAAAGGCAAGATTTAATTTCTTGCCTTTTAATCTTTTTATGAGGAGGTGTTAATATTGAGTGATAATTGGGTAGTGCAAAACTTACAAAACGCACTAGAAACTTGGAACTCTAAATTAAGTGAAATATGGACTTTAATAACACAAACACCAGAAACATTTAAGGGTGGAACAATTTGGAATGTTATTTTAAACATTCACGGAGCAATACAAGCTATTGGACTTGCTTTGCTTGTTTTATTCTTCGTAGTAGGTGTAATGAAAACGTGTGGTTCTTTTGCAGAAGTAAAAAAACCAGAACACGCATTAAAATTATTTATTAGATTTGCGATAGCAAAAATAGTAGTGACTTACGGATTGGATTTAATGTTAGCATTATTTAAAATAATTCAAGGTGTTATTGCAACGATAATTCAAGCTTCTGGATTTGGTAGTGCAACACAAACAGTATTGCCACAAGAGATTATAACAGCAGTAGAGAGTTGTGGATTTTTTGAGTCAATACCATTATGGGCAGTAACATTAATAGGTGGTTTATTTATAACAGTTTTATCCTTCATAATGATTATGACTGTATATGGTAGATTCTTTAAATTATATTTATATACTGCTATAGCACCTGTTCCTTTATCAACGTTTGCAGGAGAACCAACACAACAAGTTGGTAAAAGCTTTTTAAAATCATATTGTGCAGTATGTTTAGAGGGGGCAATTATAGTCTTATCTTGCATTATATTTTCATTATTTGCGTCTAGTCCACCTGTTGTTGATACGAGTGCTGCAGCAGTCACACAAGTTTGGAAATATATAGGCGAATTAATATTTAATATGTTAGTTCTAGTAGGAACAATTAAACTATCAGATCGTGTTGTAAGAGAGATGATGGGATTATAGAAAGGAAAATGATTATATGAAAGAGTTTGTTGAAAAAGAAAAATTAAGAATAGAAGAAATCTTGAAAGATAGTATGGAACATCAAGATAAAAAAGTAGATTATATTTTGTATAAACCAGATACACAAGAAACTAATACTCTTGCTAGTAATTCATCTAGTGATGAGGCAATAGAGTTTACTCCGAATACCAAAAATAGTCCAGAGGGGTATTTCAATGTACCAGAATGGGACTATAATTTTGATTATTATATTTATAATCTTTTAGAAGAAGGCTGGAAAGTTGGATATATGACACCAGAAGTTCATTATAGTATATGGAACTCAATACACGAGTTATATCCAGAAGATATTGATTATAAAGATGGAGTGCAAAATTATTTACAATATTGTGCAGATAATGGTATTACAAAAGAATTTTTAGATAACAATACAGGGTTAGATACACCAGATATTATGAATTATTTTGAGGGACTAGCAATGTTTGAAACAATGGAATACAAAGGATATATTATTGAAGCTGATGATGTTAATTTTGATAATGATAAAGAAAATCTAGTTAATATATATGAATCTAAAAAAGATTTTGAAAATAAAGAGAGTATTGAAACAGTATCGTTAAACACAATAGGTTTAAGGCAAAATATAAAAGAATATATAGATGAAACATATATGATGAAAAATATAGATGTGCCAAGCGAAAAGGCATATCTGAATTTTGTTTTAGGATACGATTTGTTGCAAGATATGTTAAAAAAATCTGATAAACCAGAGTGTGATATAAGTTATGATTTTTGTGATTATGTATCTGGTAAATTTATGAAAAGTGAAGAATATAGAAATCCAAGATATTCAACTTATGAAATGCTAGAACAATGGATAAATGATAATAAAGATTATATTCAATATGAGTATAATGATTTTATTGGTAAAGAATATGAAAATTATAATGATAAAACTTTAATATATAAAGGCGATAGAAATGGACAGCCAATTGCATTAGTAGAAAGAGTAGTAGAAGAAAAACCAGAGTATATTATAGCTTTTAATTATGAAATAAAAGATAATCAATTAAGTTGGGGATATGGATATTATTATGACAATGATATAAAAAAAGCATTAAAAGATTATCATACAGTAATTTCTGGAGGTAATTTAGTAAACACATTTGAAACAAAGAACGAAAATAAAGTTGAAGAATTAAATATTCAATTTATTGGAATTGATAGTTGGGATAGACCTGTATTTAGAAGCGAAAGAGGAGTTCTATATAAAGATGTAAATTTGGGAAAAGGGAATATGGCTTTATATACTTCTTGCAATAATAAATTTGAGGGAGAACCTGATTATCCTATAAATGGGAATGTTAATGTTAATATTGTTAAGAATTTTAATAAAACCAAAAATAAAAATATGGAAAGGTAGTGCTTTAATTGGAAGAAAAAAAGATGAAAGCTTTATTTAATACAAAAATTGATGCTGATATGAAACACAATGGTGAAATTGTTACTATTCTTGATTTTAAAAAAGGTAAGGATATTTACAATGATAGATATAGTGTTAAGTTTCCAGATGGAACTATAAATAATAACATTATGAGTTGTGAACTCAATTTTAATTTTAAACAAAAAAATAAAGAAAGGAGTAGGTAAAATGGAAGTAAAAATAAATAGGGAAATAAGAGATTATACCGAAAGTATATTTTTTGGACTGTCATTACGACAGTTCATTTTTTCTATATTGGCTTGTGGTGTAGCTGTTCTATTATATTTTCTTTTAAAAGATAAGTTTGGAATAGAAACTTTATCTTGGATGTGTATTTTAGGTGCTTCACCATTCGCTGCAATAGGATTTATAACTTACAATGGAATGTCTGCAGAAAAATTCATTTATGCTTGGGTTAAATCAGAGTTTTTGATACCCAAGCATTTAACATTTAAACCAACAAATTTTTATTATGAATTATTGAAAGAAAAAATAGAAAAGGAGGACTTAAAAAATGAAAACATTAAAGATGTTGTTTAAACAAGATAAGGAAGTATTTGTTGTTCCTAAAGGAGTTCAAGATATAATTCCTATAAATAAAATTTGGCAAGATGGAATATGTCAAGTTGGAAAAAATAAATTTTCTAAGTGTTATAGATTTACAGATATAAATTATGCTGTAGCTAGTAAACCAGATAAAGAGGCAATGTTTTTAGAATATAGTGAATTATTAAATTCATTTGATACAGGTGCTACAACAAAAATTACTATTCTAAACAGAAGATTAAATAAAGTGGATTTTGAAAGAAATATATTATTACCATTAGTAGAAAATGATTTAGATGAATATAGAAAAGAATATAACAAAATGCTTTTAGATAAAGCAACAGGAGCTAATGGAATTACTCAAGAAAAATTTATTACAATATCAGTGAATAAGAAAGGTATAGAAGAAGCAAAGAATTACTTTTCAAGAATAAGTGCAGATTTGTCAAATCATTTTACTCAATTAGGTTCAAAATGTATAGAGTTAGACGCAGTTGATAGACTGCGTTTATTTCATGACTTTTATAGAGCAGGGGAAGAAAATTCTTTCACTTTTGATTTTATACAAAATATGAGAAAAGGACATAGTTTTAAAGACTTTATAAGTCCAGATACAGTAGAATTTGAAAATGATTATTTTAAATTAGGTAATCGTTATGGTAGAGTATTATTTTTAAAAGAGTATGCTAGTTATATTAAAGATAATATGGTAGCAGAATTAACTGATTTAAATAGAAATATGATGATGAGTATAGATGTTGTTCCTATACCAATGGATGAAGCAGTTAGAGAAGTGGAAAATAGAAGATTAGGAGTAGAAACCAACATAACTAATTGGCAGAGAAGACAAAATTCTAATAATAATTTTAGTGCTGTTATACCTTATGATATGGAACAACAAAGAAATGAGTCAAAAGAATTTTTAGATGATTTAACAATTCGTGACCAAAGAATGTTCTTATCAGTATTAACAATGGTTCATACTGCAGAAACTAAAGAACAATTAGATAATGATACAGAAAGTTTATTAACAACAGCTAGAAAGCATTTATGTCAGTTCGCAATTTTGAAATGGCAACAATTAGATGGCTTAAATACAGTTATGCCATTTGGAGTTAGAAAAATAGATGCCTTAAGAACATTAACAACAGAATCACTTGCAGTTTTTATTCCTTTTAGAGTTCAAGAAATAAATCACGAAAATGGAATATATTATGGACAAAATGTTATTAGTAAAAATATGATAATTGCAGATAGAAGACAATTATTAAATGGTAATAGTTTTATATTAGGAGTATCTGGTAGTGGTAAATCTTTTACAGGAAAAAATGAAATTGTTTCAGTTATTCTTCGTGATCCGAATGCAGATGTAATTATTATAGACCCAGAACGTGAATATTCTTCTCTTGTTAATGCAATGAAAGGGGAAGTTATTCATATTTCTGCTACAAGTAAAAATCATATAAATGCAATGGATATGAATAGTGAATATGGAGATGGTGCAAATCCTGTAATTTTAAAATCAGAGTTTATTCTTTCTCTTTGTGAGCAATTAATAGGTGGAAATAATTTAGGACCGAAACAAAAATCTATTATAGATAGGTGTACTGCAAAAGTTTATAGACACTACCAACAAGGCAATTATCAAGGTACTCCACCGACATTACAAGACTTTAGAGAAGAATTATTAAGACAAAGTGAACCAGAGGCAAAAGAAATAGCATTAGCAATTGAATTGTTTACAGATGGCTCATTGAATACTTTTGCAAAAAATACAAATGTAGATACAAATAATCGCTTAATTTGCTATGACATATTGGATTTAGGAAAACAATTGCTTCCTATTGGAATGTTAGTAGTATTAGACAGTATTTTAAATAGAATTACAACTAATAGAACTAAAGGAAGAAACACTTATATTTTTATAGATGAAATATATTTGTTATTTCAGCATGAATACTCTGCAAACTTTTTATTCACATTATGGAAAAGAGTTCGTAAATATGGGGCATATTGTACTGGTATAACACAAAATGTTGATGACTTATTACAAAGTCATACAGCAAGAACAATGTTAGCAAATTCAGAGTTTATTGTAATGCTTAATCAAGCAAGTACAGATAGATTAGAACTTGCTAAATTATTAAATATTTCTGATTTACAAATGAGTTATATAACAAATGTAGGTGCAGGACAGGGATTATTAAAAGTTGGTAGTTCATTAGTTCCATTTATTAATGAATTTCCTAAAAATACAAATCTTTATAAATTGATGTCAACAAAACCTGGTGAAAACAAATAAAATCTAGGAGGTGCTATTTGTGGCAGATATTAAAGTTAGAGATGTAGCAAAAAAATCTGTCAAAACAATAGATAAATCTGCTATTGCTATTGAGAGATTTAAAGATACAATAGTTCATACAAAAGAAAAAACAGATAATATAGCAAATGAAGAAACAAATATTAATGAATATGGTAGTAATAATATTGGTTATATAAGTAACAGAGCAACTGATGAAACTGCATACCAATTTAATAAACAAGGAAAAAAGGCATTTGTTCAAACAAGAGAAAATGTAAAAAAATCTAAAATTAAAATTAAAGCAATTAAGGAAAAGAAACTTGCTAAAAAAGGTATAAAACAAACAAAAGGTGTTGTTAAGAATACAAAAACAACAATTAAAACCAGTAAAGCCGTAGCAGACAATACAAAGAAAGTTGCTCACCAAACTGTAAAGGCAAGTCAAAGAGCAATGCATTATGCTAAACAGACTGCAATAGCAACTGCTAAAGGAATTAAAGTGGCAGTAAAAGCAACAATAACATCAATTAAGGCAATAATAGCAGGAACAAAAGCATTGATTTCAGCATTAATTGCAGGAGGATGGGTAGCTGTTGTTGCAATTATTATTATTTGTTTAGTTGGATTATTATGCAGTTCAATTTTTGGTATTTTCTTTTCTAGTGAAGATACTGGTGGGACTAAAACAATGAATACGGTAGTTAATGAAATAAATCAAGAAATGGCAAATAAGATTACCAATATACAAAATAGTAATACTTATGATGATTATACGATAAATTCTGATCGTACAGAATGGAAAGAAGTTCTAGCAGTATATACAGTTAAGATTTCAAAAGGAACAAATGAAGTTGATGTTATAACACTTGATGATAACAAAATATCGGTATTAAAAGAAGTATTTTGGGATATGAATACTATTTCTTCTGAGGTAAAAACAGAAAAGATAAAAAATGAAGATGGTGTAGAGGAAGAAAAGAAAATATTGCATATAAAAATATCTTCTAAAAGTATTGAAGAAATGAAAAAAGAATATTCTTTTAATACGGCACAAAAAAATCAATTAGATGAATTAATGAGTGATGAATATGCAAATTTATGGTCATCAGCTATTTATGGAAGTCCATTAGGAAGTCCAAACATTGTTCAAATAGCATTATCACAAGTTGGTAATGTTGGAGGACAACCTTATTGGAGTTGGTATGGATTTAATTCTCGTGTTGAATGGTGTGCTTGTTTTGTATCTTGGGTAGCAAATCAAGCAGGATATATAGAGTCAAATATAATTCCAAAATTTGCAGGATGTCAAAATGGTATTGATTGGTTTAAAGCAATGGGACAATGGAAAGAAAAAGGATATATTCCAAGAGAGGGCGATATAATATTCTTTGACTGGGAAGTTGATGGAAATGTAAATCACGTTGGTATTGTAGAAAAAGTGGAAAATGGAAAAGTATATACAGTAGAGGGAAATTCTACTGATGATATGTGCAGACAAAAAGAATACGATATTAATAGTAAATATATATTTGGATATGGAACTCCTGCTTATTAAATTTATAAGGTTATTTCTGTTTGAAATGACCTTTTTTACATATAAATAATAAAAAATGTCGAAAAATGACGAAATTTAGGTGCAAAACACATATTTATGGATTGATTTAATTGTTTTCATGGTATAATTATGGTAGGAGGTAATAGAATGACTGAAGATTACAATGCTAGATTTGCCAAACATATTGTTGATACTTATAAACAATATCCAAAGGAAAAAGAGAGTTATTACTCAAGCGTAAGACGTTATGGAGATATGGCTTCGTATTTGGGAACATTTATTAAAGACATTCAACTTTCTCAAATAGTTAGACCTATGCAAAAAAGTCTTACAGAACAAGCTGTGGTAGTTCCAAGCGAAAATGCAATGCTTTGGGTTACAGACCATGATGCTATTTTTAATTCTGGAGATTATAAAAGTCAAATATATTTTAATCTACCAGGAACTAAAACAAATTATAACGGGGGAATAGTTTCGATAAGACCAGAAACATCAATATCAATATTTACGCCAGAAGGTGTGTTTGTTCAAAGATATGAATTACAAGATATTGTTCCATCAAAAAAACAATTCGTTGCTACAACTAGTTTTTATTCAAAAGAAACATTAGATTTAATGTGTAGAGGAGAATGGGGTGGTTCACCTTATACTGATATACAAAAAGAAACAGAGAATAGAGCTAGTCTTATTGCAGAAAAAGCAAAAGAAAAAAATGTTATGCCTGATGCTGAAATAAAAGAACCAGTAGGAGAAGTATTAGACTTTAAAGATTTATCTAGTGGGTTTGGTAGCAAACAACTATCAGTATATCTTGGCGAATTTATTGGGCAAATAAATTCTGCTTATGTTAATCAAGAAGCATATTTAGCTTCATTAAAAGAAAAATTATCTGAACAAGTATCTTTTACAAGTTCAAGAGGTAAGTAGAAAACCTCAAATTTGACAAAAATGTAAAAATATGGTATATTATATCCCGTTGAAAGGGAGTAGTTCTCATTCTGTGAATGATTTTAACTCGTCATCTTGATATTTAATATCCGGGTTAAAAGATAATAAAACTATCGAACAAGACTTTTACACATTGTGTATGAGTCTTGTTTTTTTGTCTTTTAAGACTTCTGCACTTTGTGTGGAAGTTTTTTCTTTCAATAATTTTAAAAGGAAAGGAGTAATAAAAAAGACAAAAGATAGAAAGAGAGTGAGATTATGAAAGAAAAAATTATTTTAAAAAGTACAAATCCAGAATTGTATCCAGACTTAGAAATTGAATGTAGAGTTATACAAAACAATGAAATAGGTGCATATTTAGATACAATTCCAGAAGAAAGAAAATTTTATGCAAGTAAACATGCAAAAGTAAGAGTAAGATTAGGGCAAAAAGGAGAATTAATTAAAACAGTTTTAAAAACTACTATTGATGGAAAAGAGTATATACTTGCTGAAGAAGAAGCAACAGTAAAAGAAAGAGATTGTGAATTATTAACTGGTGGTGTTGCTAAAAAGACTGATGTTGTTGTTACAAATATTTTAAGTACTTCCAACGAAGAATATGTTGTAAGATTTGATAAATTTTTAAATACTTATGATATAGCAGAAACACCAAACGAATATTATCCAGTACCAGAATGGAGATTGCTATCTCAAGTAGATGAGAATGTTATTATTGAAACTGCTTGGGGATCTAAAGCTGTTTGCTTAAAAGGTGGTTATATAGTTACATATAATGCTGAAGAAAACGATTATAACACTTTAGAAAAAGGTGCTTTTGAATCTACTTACAAAAGAGAAGAAGTTAAAAGAAGAACAAAAAAACTTGGAAATTAGGGGATAATTTTATTATTCCCTAATTAATCCATTATATTTTTATAAAAAAATATAAAAAAATATGGTAAATTTTAAGCAGAATGAAGATAATTATAAATTTATATGTTATAATAATACTTGGGAAATATGATTAATTTATTAAGAAACTAGAACTATCAAAATAGGAAAAATCTTTTAAAGGAGAGTGTATAATGTCAACTATTTTTGCAGTATTGTTTTACATTACATTATTTTTATTTATTCTTATTAAAATTTATAATTGTATTTTAATAAAAAAATATAATTGTAAAGAATTATATAAAAAACAAAAAGATGAAATAAATAAAACTAGAATTGTGAAAATTATGAGGATATTATTAATAATATCTGTTGTAATAGGAATATTATTTATACCTTATGGACTAACAGATTTTTTGCTTTCTTTCGCATTTATGATAGTTGATAAAGGTGATAAATTAAATGACAGTTTTAGTACAATGTCGGTTGTCCTATATACAATATATTTTATATTTATTATAAATAAATTATATGTGAATATATTGTTGAATAAATTTGTTAGAAAACAAAAAATTAAATAGGAGGGAATTTATGAAAGATAACTATTTTATAATACATGGTTCATTTAGTAATCCATACTCAAATTGGTTTAGTTGGTTGCAAGATTTTATATCATCTAATGATAAACAAGTTTATGTACCAGATTTTCCCATAGGTGTAGGTTATCAAAACTATAATAATTGGAGTAAATTATTAAAAGTTTATTTGGATTTAGGACTAATAAACGAAAATACAACAATTATAGGACATAGTATTGCACCAGTATTTATATCAAAGTTTTTGGTAGAAAATAAGGTTAAGGTTAAAAAACTTATTTTTGTATGTGGTTTTAATAATTATTTAGGTATCAATGAAGAATACGACAATGTTAATGAAAGTATGTATTTTGATAATTTAAGTGATGTTAAAGAATGTGCTAGTGAAATTATTTGTTTTTATTCTGATAATGATCCTTATGTTAAATATGAAAAAGAAAAAGAATTTGCTGATACGATAGCAACAGAACAAATAGTTTTAAAAGGTGCAGGACATATAAATGCTGAGAGTGGTTTTGATACATTTGAAGATATAGTTTGTCATTTATAATGGAGGGAATATTTATGATGAAATTAGATTATGAAAAAATGAGAGAAGAATTTAAGAACAATCAAATGATGTTAGATTGTATTGATAATTTGCAAGAATTTGAAGAATATCATTATTTATTAGTAGGAAACGATAATACAAAAAAAGAGATTACTACACAATATAATATAAAAAACGAAGAATTTGAAAAATGGCTAAAATATTGTGATGGTGGGTTATTATTTGACACTGTTATGTTATCAAAACAAGCAATAGATAAAGAAAAAGATTTAGAATTTGATAGCTATGAAGATTATAACAAAGATAAAAGAAGTTATGATTTAGACGATAAGTATTGCATAATTGGATTTAGAAGTTATGGCGATATAATTTGTATTAATACTGAAGAAAATGATAAAAAAGTATATTTATTAAATGTAGAAACTGGCGAATTTGATGATATATGGAACAGTTTTACTGATTGGATAACAGAAGAAATAGATGAAGCAATAAAACTTATTGCAGATAATACATTAGAACCAGTACCTGCTAAATTAGAAGATTAAAAATTAAAGAGGATTTATTAATATGAATGATGATAGATTTAGTGATGATAAAGAAAGATTATCTATAAGTGAAGAAGAAAAAGAAAAAAGATGGGATACAATTCATTTAAGAGCAGGAAATAGAGAAGATATTAGAAATCAATATGATGGTTGGTTAGAATGCGATGAACGATTATCAACTATTATAAGTGAAACTAAAACCCCTATATTAGACTTAGGATGTGGAGTTGGAATCGATACTCTACATTTGGTGGAGTTGGGACATAAAGTAATAGCTTGTGACTTTTCTAATACAGCTTTAATTAAAATAAAAGAAAATATTCCTGAAGCTAAGACTTTGCAGTTTAATATGAAAGAAAAATTGCCATTTGGGGATGGAATGTTTGAATTTGTTTTAGCAAACAAATCAATACATTATTTTTCAGAAAAAGAGACAAAGCAATTAATAAGTGAATTATATAGAATAATTAAACAAAATGGAACATTTGCCTTTGTAGTAAACTCTACAAATGATAGTAATTTTGGTGCAGGGCAAGGAATAATGCTTGAAACTAATTATTATGAAGTTAGAGGAACAACAAAAAGATTTTTTGACGAGAATACATTGAAAAGATTTTTTGATGAAGATAAATGGGAATTTATTTTTATGCAAGAAGGCGAAATACAAGATGAAAGAATAAAAACAGTTCAATTACAAGTAGATAAAAAGGAAGCTAATAAGAAAATTACATGGACTTGTCTTGTAAGAAAAAAATAAATTATGAATAGGAGGAATTCTATATGAATTTAGAATTTGCAGGAAGATTTAATAAACCAGAACTATTATTAAAAGAATTTAAACATTGGGTAATAATTTTAAGAGAAAATGTTGTTACTTTAGGAAGTTGCATAATAATTTTGAAAAGTGGAAAACCATTTTTAAAAGATGTTTCAAGTGAAGAAATGGCAGAATTTTCAGAAGTGTGTAAATGGTTCGAAGAAAAAACAAAGGAATTATACGGAGCAATTAAATGGAATTATTGTGCTATGATGATGAAAGACGAGTTTGTTCATTTTCATGCGATTCCAAGATATGCAAACGAAATAGAAATGTATGATAAAAAATGGATAGATGAAGATTATCCTAAAGGAACAAAATTAAATAAAATAGATGTTGATTATGATGTTTTAATGAAGATAAAAGAAGATATGGCAAAATAAATTGAGAGGAATAATTATGAAAGAAATAGAGTTTTTAAAAAGAATAGTATTAAATGCTAATAAGATTTCTGAAAATGCTTTTGAAGTAAAAAGTAAAGGTGCAGAAAACGATTTAATAACTAATTTAGATTTAGAAATAGAAAATTATTTGATTAATGAAATCAAAAAAGAATATCCAACTTTTGATATTGTTAGTGAAGAATACAACACTAATAATAAAATGTCAGATAATTGTTTTATAATTGATCCTATTGATGGAACAATTAATTTTGCGAACAACTTACCATTATGGGGAATTCAAGTTGCTTGTGTTAAAGATGGAAAAACAGTAGCGAGTGTTATAAGTTTACCAAGAATAAATGAATTTTATTATGCAGATGAAACAGGTGCATACTTAAATGATAAAAAGATAAATGTTAACGAAGTTCCAATAAAGAATGCTTTATATGCTATTGATGGAAATAATAATTTACCTTGTATGCAAAGAATGAGAAAATACTCATCTAATAGAAGAAATTTTGGAGGAGTATGTGTATCAATGGCATTCGTTGCAAGTGGTAGAATTCATGGAGCAGTATTTAGAAGTGATAAGGCTTGGGATTATGAACCTGGATTATTTATTTGTAAAATGGCAGGAGCAAGTATAAAGAGTATTAATGGGTTTCATGCAGCTGCTATGAATGATGAATTCCTAAATATTTTGGAAATGGAAACAGCAAAGAAACAAAATTTATCAAATATATTTATTTTACACTCATTAAATGGCGACACATTAAGAATGTGGGGAGTAGATGTAAAAGAAGTATTTGGACAAAAAGAAATAGATGTAATAATGCCGGAATTTCCAATTAGAGCAGAATCTAAATATGAAAAGTTTAGAGAAATATTAGATTTTTATTATGACAATGGTACTTTAAATAACAATAGTATTGTAATTGCTCATTCTATTGGAAATGCATATTTTGTTAGATACTGCGAAGAAAAGAAATTTGAACCAAAAGGATATGTTGCAGTAGCTCCAGGAGCAGTCTATGATTATCCAACTAACAGAACTGATTATATAGTAGAAGTAAAAAAACAAGCTTGTGTAAAAAAAGAAGCATTAGATTTTGTGAAAAACATGGAATGTGATAAATATTGTCTTTATTCTGATGAAGATGATAACAATAAAGAAAAGTTCACAAGATTTATAGAAGATACTAATTCTATTGGTATGTATTTAAAGTATTATAATCATTTTGATGGATACCACAACATACACAAAATACCGGAGTTAAATGAATTATTAAATAAGTTAATATAAATGTAATTTAGGAGGATTTAAAATGAACGAAACTTATAAATTTTTAAAAGAAAAAACACAAGTAAACTTTGTATCAACTATTAATAATGGAAAACCAAGTTCTAGACCATTTGGTGATCCAATATTATTTGACAACAAAATATATGTTATTACAAATAAACAAAAAAATGTATCAAAGCAAATTGCAGAAAATAATAATGTGTGCATAGTTGCTTATGATAATACAAATTGGATAAGAATTAATTGTGAATTAATAGATGATAGTAATAATATGGAGGCAAAACAAGCTGTTATAAATGAGTTTGATTGGGCTATTGAAGCAGGTTATACATTAGATAATCCCGACTTCCAAGTGTTATATATGGCTAATGCAGAATCAACTATATATAATGAAGATGGTGAAGTTTTAATAACTGAAAGATTTTAAAATGAATTTTATGAAAGGAAGTAAAAATGTTTAAGGACTGGACAAGATTTGAAAAGTGGTTCCTATTTCTAGGAATTTTAGCAAACTGTATTGCAACATATTTATTTAAAGGAACCTGGATAGATTTTACATATACATTGTTATATTTTACTGGGGCAATATTACTTGCTAAGGGGAAAGTAATAAACTATATTATTACATTTATTGCTACATTCTTTTATGCGTATATTTCATATAAAAATGGATATTATGGGGAAATAATAATAACGTTTGGAATGACGTTGCCATTATGTATATACGGTTTTATTAATTGGCTTAAAAATTTATATAATAAAGATACTGTAAAAATTAAAGATATGAGTAAAAAAGAATTAACTATTTTAATTCTTTCACAATGTATATTAGTGTTTGGATATTATTTCTTATTAAAAGCATTTAATACAAATAATTTAATAGTAAGCTCTTTAAGTTTAGTGTCAAGTGTTTTAGCAACTTATTGTACAGCTAGAAGAAGTGAAAATGGATTTGTCTTTTTTATATTGAATGATTTAATACTTATGACATTATGGGTTGTACCGGTTATTCAAGGTAATTTAAGCGTTATTCCGGTATTAATATCACCGTGCTTATTATTTATAAATGACTGTTATGGTGTTTATAATTGGAAAAAATTAAAAAAAGAACAAGGAGGAAAATAGCCAATGAAGAAAACTTTATTTTTCTCAAATATAAAAGGCGATATTTGTTCTAATGAAGATAATGTTGCTTTTAACGAATATATGGAAGATTATTTAGTTAAAAATATTGATAATTCATATAGTTTATTATTTATTGGAGCTCCAGGATTAGGAGGAGAAGAAAATTATCTTTTAAATGTAATTAAGTGTTTTAAGAAAATTGATATAATATTTAAAAATATTATTGATATAGAAGAAAAGACAACTAAAGAAGATGTAAATAAATTCTTAAAAGAAAATGATAAATACATAATCTTTTTAATGGGTGGCAATCCAATTACTCAAAAAGAAATTATTGATAAATTAGACTTAAATGAATTAATTAGAGAACACCAAGATTTAGTTATTGGTTTTTGTGCAGGTGCTATAAATTTATCTAAATATTCTATAATAACTTCGGATGATGATTTTGAAATTCCAAGTAGTTATTTGGGTATAAATAGAGAAAATATTTGTATTGAACCTCATTATAACAAAGAAACTGATGAAGACAGAAATAAGGAAATTAAAACTTTTTGTAGTCAGTATAAAACAAAAATATATGCAATACCTGATGAAAGTGTTTTAATAATAGAAAATTCCAATATATATGAATTTGGTAAAATATATTATTTTGAAAACAAGTAGGAGGTAAAAAATGAATAAAGAAAATATATTTCCACTTGCTATTGGTTCTTATGGATTAGGTGCTAGTAGAAGTGAGTCTTGGACAGATAATAATGATGAATTAATTATAGACGAAGAAGAAATGAATGCTTTGATGTATTCTTATAATATGGGACAGAATTACATTGATACAAGTTATATTTATGCAGGTGGACAAACTATGCGATTTATTTCTGAATTTTTAAAAAGAGTAGATAGAAATAAATTATTTATAACTGTGAAAATTGAAAATTATATTGAAGAAGTCGCAGATATAGAAAAGCAATTAGATAAATATTTAAATGTATTAGGTATAGAATATGCTGATAGTATTTTATTACATACACCTAGAGCGAGTAAAATACCACTATCAGAAAGTTATAATGAACTAAAAAGATTAGTGAGTGTAGGTAAAAGCAGATATATTAGTGCTAGTAACTTAAATATTGATGAATTGAAAATGATAACTGAAGAATTAAATATTCAATTATTTAGTTTTGAGGGACTATATAATTTAGAATGTAAACAAAATGAAGATGTGGGGATTATAGATTATTGTCATTCTCACGATATATTATTTGTTAATTATCAACCTTTTAGAAGAAATAGAACTGCAAATCATAATTATCCAGTTTTAGTAGAATTAGCAAATAAATATGGTAAAACGCAAAATCAAATTTTATTAAATTATTATATAAATGAGAAAAAATTAATTCCTATTACTAAAGCAAATAAATTAGAACACGTTAAATCAAATTTAGAAGCTTTAGAATTTAAAATGGAAAAGGAAGATTACGAAAAACTAAATGAATTTAGATGTAAAGAGTTTGATGAATTTGAAGTTGACTGGTTAGATAATGGTGGAATACCTATTTATAAATTTGCTAATCAAGTTGAATAAAGGAGTGCAAAATGACACAAATAAAAATATTAAATGAAGAAGATATTAAAAAAATCATAACAATGTATATGAGCATAAAGGCAGTTGAAAATGCTTATTCACAAAAAAACAACGATAAAGCTACTGTGTGGCCTTTAGTTTTCTATGAATATGAACATAATGTTTTTGATTTAGATATTAGATCAGGTAACTTAATTGATAGTAATGCTTATGGATTAAAATTAATTTCTTATAATGAGAATAATGTAAATAAAAACTTACCGAAAGTAAATGCTACATCACTTGTATTTAGTTCACTTACTGGAGAACCTGTTGCGTTATTAAATGCTGCACCAATAACTTCATATAGAACAGGAGCTGCAGCTGCAATTGGTGCTAAATACCTTGCTAGAGAAAATTCAAAGAATTTACTAATTGTAGGGTGTGGGAATATCGCATTATATTCAATAGTGGCTACATTGATTACAATGCCTAATATAGAAAAAGTTTATATATGTAATCCCAATAATCCAACTGCATTAGAAAAAAGAGTAGAAGAAATAAATCAAAAAGTTGTTAAGTTATTAGCAGAGTCCGGTTATTCATTAAAAGCAGAATTTGAGGGAATTACAGACATTGAATTGGCTACAAGAAATAGTGATATTATTATTACTACAACACCATCAGAAAAAGCAATGATAAAAAATGAATGGGTTAAAGATGGAACACACTTTAGTTGTATGGGTGCTTGTATGCAAGGAAAGCAAGAAATTGATGATTTGATTTTCTCAAGAGCGATAGTATATGCAGATGATGAAAAACAATGCATTAAATCTGGTGAAATGCAAACTGCTTTCAAAAATAATATCATATCTTCAATAGATGGTGAGATTGGGGAAGTTATATTAAATAAGAAAAAAGGTAGAAAGTCAGATACTGATATAACTGTATTTGATTCTACCGGATTATTTTTACAAGATTTAGCAACATCTATGGAATTAATAGAAAAAGCTAAAAAAGAAAACATAGGAATAGATGTTAGTATTTAATCAAATAGTAATTTATATAGGAGGTAGCGTATGTTAGTTGTAGGAATTTTAATTACAATAGTTGCAATTTTAATGATTTTGTTTCCAAAATTTTTTATGAAACTTAAAAGCCCTAGAATACCAGAAAAATTATTAAAAAATCCTAAAATGAAAATTGTTATTAGAATATGGGGAAGTATTTGTATAATAATTGGCATTTTATTAATTGTTTTTGGAGTTATTTAATTGTAATAATAAATTAAAATTTATAGTGGAGGTATTTATGAAAAATAAAAAATAATTATATGCAATATTATGTGCTTTAGGTGGAGGAATAATTGGATTCTTTTCTAATCAATTAACTGAATGGTATGGTTGTGTATTATTTGGCATTGGTGTTGGCTTAATGGTATATTCAATATTTAATTTAAGTAAATAGTAAGTTATAGGGAGGATATTAAATTGAAAAAATTATTATTAGTTATAGACTTACAAAACGATTTTATAAATGATAATAGTAGATATGTTGTTGATGAAATTAAAAAACTTGTTGATTCAAAAAAATATGACAATATTATATTTACTAAATTTATAAATAATTATGAAAGTAATTGGTATAAAAAATTAAATTACAAAGGGTGTTTAACCCAAGAGGGACAAGATATACCTATAAACACTTATAAGCATTTAGTAATAGAAAAAAAGATTTACTCTTCTCTTAATGATGAATTAATAGAATATATAAATAGAAATAGAATTGAAGAAATCCATATTTGTGGAATTGATACTGAATGTTGTGTTTTAAAAACAGCATTAGACCTGTTTGAAAAAAATTATAATATTAAAGTATTAAAAGAATATTGTGCTTGTACAAATGGAAAAGAAAAGCATGACAATGCAATAAATATCTTAACTAGATGTATTGGAAAAAGTAGTATTATATAAATAATAGGGGGTGAAGAATATGACAAATCCAAAATTAGGTGAAAAAGTTAAATTAGACAAAGCAATATTGGGAGAATATACAGAAATAGGTGATCATTCGATAATTACAGAGTCAACAATCGGTGATTATTCTTATTGCAATGGCTATAATCAAGTTATGTATGCAGAAATTGGAAAATTCGCATCTATTGCTTGGGGTGCTAGAATTAATCCTAGTAATCATCCTACATACGATAGAATAGCACAACATCATTTTACTTATCGTTCTAAACAATTTGATTTAGCAGATGAAGATGATGAAAGTATATTTGAATGGCGAAGAAAAGATAAAGTGGTTATTGGGAATGATGTATGGATAGGACACAATGCAATAATTATGCCAGGAGTAAAGATTGGTAATGGAGCAGTAGTTGGAAGTGGTGCAGTAGTAACACACGATGTTGAACCATATACAGTAGTTGTAGGTGTTCCTGCTAAACCAATAAAGAAACGTTTTAGTGATGAAATTATAGAAAAAATAGAAAAGTCTGAATGGTGGAATTGGACACATGAAGAATTAAAAGAAAGATTGCCAGATTTAAAAAATATTGATGAATTTATTAAAAAATGGTGTTAATAGGAGGATTTAAAATGAATATAAAAACAGTTATTTTTGATTTAGGTGGAGTATATTTTACTGATGGAACAAGTAGAGCGATAGATATTATAAGTGAAAGATTTGGTAAAAATAAGGAAGTTGTTGCTGATGTATTTAAAGGTGATATAGGAACAAGATATAGAAAAAGTGAAATATCTCATGAAGAATTTTGGAATTTAGCTAAAAGTGCATTAGGTATTGATGCAAAAAATGAAGATTTAGCAGAAATATGGTTAAGTGGATATGTTCCAATAGAAGGAACAGTAGAAATTGTAAAGCAATTAGAAGAACAAGGATATGAATTATTGTTCTTATCTGATAATGTTCAAGAAAGAATAGATTATTTAAAAGAAAGATATGATTTTTTAGAACATTTTAAAGATGGTGTTTTTTCACATATAGTTGGTACAAGAAAACCTGATATTAAGATGTATCAATATGCTTTAGATAAAACAGAAAATAATGCAGATGAGTGTGTTTATATTGATGATAAAGATAATTTATTAATTCCTGCTCAACAATTAGGAATGAATACTATACACTTCAAATCTGCTGAAGCATTAGAACAAGGATTAAATAGATTGGGTGTAAATGTTTCATTAGAGAGATATAAAAAGGAAAGATAAAAAATAGATTATATTTTATATAAAGAAAGAAGTATAACATGGATATTGATAGATTAAAACATTCTATTGGTGTGGCAAGAAAAATGGTAGAAATAGGGAAAGAATATAGCTTAAATGAAGCAGATTTGCAAAAATTATATATTTTAGGTTATAATCATGATATAGGATATGAGTTTTCAGAAGATAAATTAGAACATAATATTATTGGTGGAAACTTGTTAAAAGATAATGGATATGAATATTGGAAAGAAGTTTATTATCATGGAAATCCAAATACAGAATATGAGTCTTTATTTTTAAAAATATTGAATATGGCAGATATGCAAATAGATAAATATGGTAATGATGTAGGATATGAAAAAAGACTTGCTGATATAGAAAATAGATATGGTAGTTCTTCAATACAATATTTAAATTCACAAGCTATTGTTGCTAAAGTAGGAGGAAATTATGGAGAGAGAAGTTAATTACGAAGTTGCAAATGGACAATTGATGAGTCAAAAACAAATAGTTCCAGAAAATGAACCAACTGGAAGAGAGATTGATAGGGAAAAAGAATTAGCTGATGTAGTTTATGTTTTTACTGCACCAGATAAACCAGGTATAAGATTTTACGATAGAACACCAAGTGGTGCAGAAGCACAAATGACAGGAGTTCTACCAGATGGAAAATTCATAACAGATATGGATTCTATCAGTAAAGCAGAATGGGATGAAGCTTTAAACAAAGCAAATACTGTTAGTAGAGTTATGACTAGAAATGGTGAAGTAGTTGTAAAAACTATTATGGTTTCTGAAGAACAATTAGATAAAATTATGAGTGAAATAATTAGACAAAAAGAGGGTAAAAGAGTAGTTATTGATACTGTTGATAGAAGATTAGAAAATAGAATAGATTATGAACAATTAGTTCAATTAAAAAACAATTTGATTTCTGGGACTCAACAATTTGATAATGTAGATCCTAATAAAAATGATTTAACAGATGGTACTGGTTCATTTACAAGATAATATAAATATTTAATATAAATTATTTTGTATAAAGAAAAGTAATGGAGTAACAGGTGATAAATATGACTAACGAAAATGTTAGAAGACAAATATTAGAAAATGGCACTATAAGAATAATGGAAGAAGAAGGATTAATTGAATTATTAAAATATTATAGAGAAATGTGTAATGACTCTTTTATAACAAAATATAATCCATCTAGAAAAATTAAATTGCCAGATTTAAAAAAACCAATAGATGAAGAAATGTTGGATAGTGATAGAATTAAACTTTCTTGTTTAACAGGAATAGAATTAAAGAAAAAAATAGTTGATTTAATTAATGAAAAAGGAATTGCTAAATTTATTAGTGAAATGCCACAATATTATAGTGGTGTTAGCGAACTAGAAATAATGGAATTTTTAAACATTTCAAACGACAGACTTCTTGAATTATTTAGAGAAACAAATGGAAGTGTTTTATTTAAGCAAGTCTATCCACAAAATTCATTTGCATATAAGATACTTTCTGAATCAGAGGCAATAGGTGACAGAGTTGGTAAGACTTATCAATTACCTTATGGTAAAGATACTGATAAAAATGGTGAAAAATATAATAGAGATGTAACAGAACACAGAATATATATAAATACACCTAATGGTAAAAATAGATATGAATTTTTATATTTGTATAGAAAAAAATGTATAGAAAAAGGAATCCCTTTTGAGATGAAAGGTGAAGAACATTCTGATATTGAACAAAAGCATTTAGATAGAACAATTCTATATGTTTATGAAGATGATTTAACCGAAACTTTAAGTATTTTAGAAGAAATAAAACAGGAAAAACCAGAGTTGATTTCTACTTTTGGAAGTCCAATTCCTACTGGTTTAGATTGTGGATATTATTCTGTGTGTCATGGTGGAACTAAATATGTTACTTATAACGATTGGTTTAATAAAATTTCTTCAAAGGCAATAAATTGTTATGTTGCTAATTTAATTTTAAATGATACTGAGTTTTTACAAACTTTAACTGAAGATGAAAAAATAGAAGTAATGAAATTGAGTAAAATAACAGAGCATTCAATAACACCATTACAAAACAATGGAACTATAACAATAGAATTGCCTAGTAAGACTACTATGAAATATTTACAAAGTAATTTTTCTAAAATTACAAGTAATGAAAATATTCAGGGATTAAATGATATTATTTCAAAGATGGCTTCATTATCTAATTTTGGGGATTTAGAACATTCTAATTTACCTGTTTGTTTATCTAGTAAGTATTATGATGATATGGATGTTAAAGTAGAAGAAAAACCAAAAGAAACTGAATTATCTGAAGAAGAAATGTTTTTATATCATACAGAGCAATTATTTAATATAGCATTACAAAAATATATGGAATCTGAACTTCCTGCTCATAAGAAAGCAGAAGAATATGTTGAACGTGTTTCTTTTATAGAGGCACAATTTAGAAAGTATGCAAGGCAAACTGTTGGATTTGCAGGTTCAGAAAGGCATAGACAAGTCCATGAATTTTTGCAAAGTGCTATGATATTTAAACAATTTGAACCAGATACAACAAAGGGTAATTATATAAATATGGTAAATGCTCAAACATATTATACAGAAATAGCAAAAAAACTTGATACGTTGGGGCAACCAACAGAAAGTATAAAAACACCTTTTGACGATAGTGATGAACCAAAAACAAGATAAAATATAAAAGACTATTCAATTTGAATAGTCTTTAATCATCTATATTTTCTTCAAGAAACAAATCACTATCAAAAAAATCTTTTTCTGTAATTTTTACTGTCTTGCATATTTGGTGTATTACATAAGAACTTGGGTTAGAAACCTTTAATGATAGCATATCTTGTAATGTAGATGGAGCAACTGCAGAAAGTTCTGCCAACTTATTTGGTGTGATTTTATTTTTATCACATATTTCATAAATTCTCTTGCTAATCGCTTCTTTAAATAACAAAATATACACCTCATTTCTACCATAATATTTTAACGGAAATCCGGTAAAATTATTCACGGATATCCGTTGACTTTGAAAAAAAGTGGTGTTATAATAGTAATATCAATTAAGCAGTACATTTTTTAATAGGTGTACTGTATTTTTTTTCAAAAATTACTTGGGGAAATAGATTACATAACTGGCTGAAAAAAAGTTGATTATGAAAGGAAAGAAGTGAGAAGTTAAATGGAAGAGTGGGTTAGTATAGTAGTTGCAGTTGTATTTATAATTTTTATGGTTATCTTTTGTTTTATTGATTCAAAGAAAAATGACGAAGATGAGGAAAATGAAGAAAATGATTTGGAAAAATATATATTAATGAAAAATTATCATAAAAGAATGAATGATCGTATGGCATGTGAGGGATATCCAATGCATGATGAAGAATATTATGATTATAATGTGGTATCGCTTGATGATAAGTATGACAAAGAAATTAGTGAATACGAATTTATCATAGAAAAAAAACTCCCAAAATATAAACCTAATAAAAAAATTAAGGTTTTAATAGGAGATTATGACATAATGTCTATTTCTAATTCAATTAATATTTTAAAAAGTATGGGAATAGAAACTAAAGCTGCAAGAAGTGGTAGAGAAATCATAAAAAGAATTTCTAATGGTGAACAATATGATTTAATAATTACCAATAATGTATATACAACAGGTCATTGTGATGGACCTGATACATTAATAGAATTAAAAAAATTAAAAGATTTTAACACACCAGTAGTAGTATTAACTGTATCTAGTGGAAAAAGGCATTTGTTTATGGGTGATTATGGCTTTGATGAATATATGTCAAAGTTATTAACTCAACAACAAGTTATAGAAGTATTACCTAGAGTTATTAAAGGTTTAAAATTTGAAAAAATTGAAGAAACAAAAAAAAGCAGTAAATCCTAAAATTTATTGCTTTTTTCTACCTAATAAATTATCTATTGAAAAAGGTTTGTATATTCTTGTTAAATTATATAAAAATGCAGTTGGTATTAAATTAACACAATTTTCATAATGTGCATAAGAAGCTTGTGTAGTGTTTATTTTTTTAGCTACTTCTTCTTGAGTCATTTTATTTGCTTTTCTTAATAATCTTAAATTCTTTGCGATTAATTCTAAATCTATTGTAATAGGTAGATAACTAGTATTATGTTTTGTTAATCCAAATAAATAATCCAAACTATAATTATATTTATTAGCATATTCAATAAGTCTTTTTAATGGAATAGTATCTTTACCAGTTTCCCATCCTGATACTGTTGTGAAATTTACTTTAAAATAATCTGCAATATCTTTTTGCTTTAGATCTAAAATCTCTCTACTTTCTCTTAAATTTTTAACAATCATTAATATCACCTGATATTATTATTCCATTAACTTGTGGTAATATTATATTTCTAGGGGAAATAGACTATCAAAATAAAAAGTTTTAAAATTATAGCAAAAAAATTGTTTTACAAAAGTGCAGTTTTATTACATGAACGCACTTTTTTTGTTTACTTTTGGTATAATTTTACAATTTAGGGCATAAAATTAACCATTTCAACACATTTCGACATATTTTGCAATAATTCTGTGGTATGATAACAACTAAAAAAAAGCAATGCCACAAGGCTAATGTGATATTGTGAAAAGGGGTATAAAAATAAAATAAAAGAATAATAAAATTTAGAAATGATTAGGCAGTACTTTTCTAAAACACAGGATATTACTGGCTAATTTTTAAGAGTTAGACAAAAGATAAAACAATCACCCAACATGAACTCTTATGTACGGCATTCGCTCAGGGGAGTTGTGTCTATATGAGTGTACAATTGATTGTTTTGATTGTTTTATTTGAATATATAATTGTTGAAAAAGGACAATATTTTTTCGACTCTTCTCATGAAGTAGTTGATTATGGACTTATTGACGCCGAGTGTAATTCTCATTTATTGAGTTTTGCATTCGGCGTTTTTTGTTGCACTGAATGGACAAAAGTATGCAAATGTAGAGGGCCACCTTTTATCAATTTGATTTAAAAAATTCAAATTGATAGGAGGAATTAAAATGGGACAACGTCCAAAAAGAAGAAAACATAAAGATAATCCATATACATTAGGAGATAATGAATTCACAGTATCATTTGTAGATGGACAAGGTAGATTTATAAAAGTTGATGTTAGTGAAGCTATATACAATTCTTTGGATAAATTTGAACTACATGATTTAAAAGAATTAAATGAGTATGACAATCATATTGAACATTCTGAATTAAGTGAAAATACAATGTGGAAAAGAGCAACTATTAATCAATATAGTTTAGAAGAAGAAGTACAAGATAAATTTGAAAAAGAGGCATTACGAAATGCTATACAAGAACTGCCAGAAATTCAAAAAAGAAGATTAAAAAAATACTTTATTGATTCAAAAACTTACGAGGAAATAGCACAAGAAGAAAACTGTACAAAAAGAGCTGTTAAATTTAGTGTAGATATTGCAATTGAAAAAATTTCTAAAAAATTGAAAAATTAGACTACACAAATTGCGTTTTAGTTAGGAAACAAGTGAAAGGGTAATTATTATTCTTTCTCTCGTTTCCTTTTTATTTGGAAAAGGGATGTGTTCTTTGAAAATTTGATATACATTCATCAAATACGTTCCTATTATTGTAAGCACGTTAGTAAGTACGCTTGTCGATAAATGCTTGACTATAAAATTAGGTAGCACCTAATTTGCAATGACCAATAATAGTATTAAAGATACTCCTGCATAGCCACAGACTAAAGCAATGGGTGCAGTTCTGAGAGATCCTCAGGGGGATGAAATTTCCGTGAGATTAATTTAGCAAATTAATCGTTTGATGATTTCCAGGCTGAGGGGTTCGAGGAAAAATATCAGTCAAACAAAATCAAATAAAAAATATATAAACCAAAGTATTTTTATGCTTTGGTTTTCTACATATTTAAGGAGGAAATTTATGAAAAGAAAAAGTTATAGAGTAACAATAAAATTTAAATTTGAAACATCAATGCTTCACTCACAAACAAGTGCAAGAAAAGCAGCTGAAGATGTTATTAGAGTATATACTGATATTTTAAATAAAGATGAAGAATTAAAGAAAGTATTTGAAAACCCACCACAAGTTATTTGTAAGGCAATTATTGAAAATGGAAGAAGATAGAATAAAAAAAGGAAGTGTTTTTATTGCAGATTTAAATCCTACTATAGGAAGTGAACAAAATGGAAGAAGACCGGTGGTAATTCTTTCTAATGATTTACTTAATAAATATAATCCAACAGTTTTGATTGCACCGTTTACTAAAATTATTAAAAAGGAAACATTGCCTACTCATGTTTTAGTAAATAAGAACAGATTTTTAAAGTATGATTCAATCATTTTGTTGGAACAAATAAGAACAATAGATAAATCTAGATTATTAGCTTATAAAGGTAAAGTATCAGACGATACTTTAAATAAAATTAATTCTGGATTAATTGAAAGTGAAAATATAGATGTTCTGTTATATTTAAAAAATTTAGGAGTGGGAGGAAATTATGAGAAAAAACAAAGAGTATATAGTAACTATTACAACGAAGAAACACAAAGATAAAGTAAAAGTTTTAGCTATAAACAAAAAAGAAGCAATGCAAATAACTAATAATGTTTTAGTTGGGTGTGATTGCTTTTATTTTTATGTTAAAGATGGTTTTAAGTTAAAAGCAAGAAGAAAGAGATGGTGGGGAGAATAATGAGTTATGAATTATTGAAAGAAAAGTTAATTAGATGTAGGGACATTTCTTTTGAAGATGTAGATTTAGAAGATTTGGAAGAAATAAGTAATATTAATTTTAGTAAAAAGACAGATTGTAGAGAAAAAATAATTGACTTCATTAAATCTTCTAAAAATCCATATATGTTTAAATGTAATGGTAAAAAAATTAAAATTGAGTATGCGAATACAGAAATAAAAGCAGAAGAAAGTCTTACTAATGTAGTTCAAAAAATTTATAAATAAGTCAAGTGTGCGATTGAGAAAATCGCACCAATGCAAATAAGTTATCTTCCTTATAAAATTTAATTGAAATTTGAAAGGGAGATGATTTTTATGAAATTTAAAAACTACAAAACAACTGTATATTTAAGTACAGCAAACGGAGGTGTTATATAATGCCTCGAAAAAAGAAAAAAGTTCATATTGAAAAAAATATTTGGAAAGTAGCAATATATTGTAGATTATCTTCAGAAGATGGCGATAATGCAGAATCTGATAGTATTGCTAATCAAAAAGAAATAATAAATTACTATTTAAAAAAAGAAGAAAATATTGAAATAGTGGATTATTATGCTGATGATGGATATTCTGGTACTACTTTCAATAGACCAGAGTTTAAAAGAATGTTTAACGCTCTTGTAAATGGCGATATAAATACTGTAATAGTAAAAGATTTATCAAGATTTGGAAGAAATTATATAGAAGTAGGAAATTATATAGAGCAAATCTTTCCTTTATATAATATAAGATTTATTGCTGTAAACGATAATGTGGATAGCTATAAAGACCCAAAGTCTGTAAATAATGTTATAGTCCCATTTAAAAACTTAATGAATGATGAGTATGCTAGAGATATATCAAAGAAAGTAAGAAGTGTACTTATGACAAAATCTTTAAATGGAGAATGGGTAGGTGGTACTTGTCCTTACGGATATAAAAAGAATCCAGAAAACATACATCAACTTATAATAGATGAAGAAGAAGCACCTGTTGTTAGAAAAATATTCAAAATGGCAGTTGATGGAGATGGTCATATAAAAATCGCTAAATTTCTAAATGATAATGGTATTTTGTGTAGGAAAGAAGTTCAACGCAGAAAAAAATATAAAATCAGTTTAAATGCTGAAGATGATGAAATAGTTTATCATTGGAGTACATCTACAATCGGTAAAATGGTTACAAGTGAAATATATATTGGAAATCTTGTATGGAATAGAACTGGTTCTATAAGTTACAAGGATCATAGACAAATATATAGACCAAAAAGTGAATGGGTAATTGTTAAAGGAACTCATCAAGGAATAATAAAAGAAGAAGATTTTAATAAAATACAAGAAATAATTAAAAACAGAAATCATAAAAAGAAAAAGCCAGAGAAATTAACAATATATAAATATAAAATTAAATGTGCTGATTGTGGAAGAAGTATGTGTAAGATGGAAGATACAAGAGAGGGTAGAAATTCGTCAAATTTCTATTGTAGGAATTATAAAACCACATCAGGAAAATGTACCCCTCATAAAATTAAAACTAGCGATTTAGATAAAATGGTAATTGACAGTATAATTATGCAAATAAAATCAGTTTTAAATATAGAAAAAACAATTAAGAAAATAAAAGAAAGTTCAAATTTATGTAATAAATCATTATACGAGAAAAACATTTTAAATTTAAATAATGATATAGAAAAATTAAAAAGATTAAAAAAATCTTCTTATGAAGATTGGAAACTAGGAAGAATATCCAAAGATGAGTTTTTAGATTATTCTCAAGATTATGAAAAAACAATTGAAAATAAAAAAAATGAAATAATTATATATAAGGAAAAACTTGAAAGTAGTTTAAGAGATATTAAGGAAGAAGAATATTGGATAGAACACTTTAGAAGGAATAAAAAAGTAAAAAATTTATCAAGAGAAATTATAGAAGATTTAATTGACTGTATTTATGTTCATGAGGGTGGAGATTTATCAATTAGATTTAAATATCAAGATGAGTATGAAAGAGTGTTGAGTAGTATAAAAAATGAAATGGAGGTAGCAATATGAAAAAATGGAATGTAGCAGTATATTTAAGATTATCTTCAGAAGATGGCGATAAAGCAGAATCAAATAGTATTGCTAATCAAAAGAGTTTAATTAGAGATTTTATAAAGAAGAATAATGATATGAAAGATATTTTTTATTATACTGATGACGGATATTCTGGTACGAATTTTGATAGACCGGATTTTCAAAGAATGTTATGTGATTTAAAAAATGGAAAAGTAAATTGTATAATTGTAAAGGATTTATCAAGACTTGGAAGAAATTATATAGAAGTAGGAAATTATATAGAGCAAATCTTTCCTTTATATAATATAAGATTTATTGCTGTAAACGATAATATAGATAGCTATAAAGACCCAAAGTCAGTTAGTGATGTTATTGTTCCAGTAAAAAACTTAATGAATGATGAGTATGCTAGAGATATATCAAACAAAGTAAGAAGCGTATTAGACAACAAGAAAGAAAAAGGTCAATTTATAGGTTCGTTTGCTCCTTATGGGTATATTAGAAATCCAAATGATAAACATAAGTTTATAGTTGATAAAGAGGCAGAGAAAGTTATAAAAAAAATATTTAATATGATTTTATCTGGTAAAAGTAAAAAAGATGTAGTTAATGAGTTGAATTCATTAAATATAGCTACACCAAGAGTTCACAAGATAGAAAAAGCCAATTTTAAATGTGAAGTTAATGAGTCTATAAAAAAATGGGACACAAAAAAATTAGATGATATTTTAAAGAATAGAAGTTATACTGGTGATTTAGTTCAAGGTGTAAGGAAGAAAATAAGTCATAAAATTCATAAAGCAATGCGAGTTCAATCAGATAATTGGGTAATTGTACCTAATCATCATAAACCTATTATTTCGAAACAAGATTTTGAAAAAGTACAAGAAATATTATATGAAAGAGGTATTAGAGTTAATAAAAATAATGAGTATGATGTATTTGCAGGGCATTTAAGGTGTAATGAATGTGAAAATAATTTGGTAATAAGGAAATCAAAAGGTTATGAATATTATTACTGCAGTTCGTATTTAAAACATAAAAATTGCTCTGCTCATTCATATAGAAAAAAGGATTTAGAAGAAAACGTTATAAATGTAATGAACAATTTTAGATTGCTTATAAAAGATTTGGATGTAAATATTTCTAAAATATTAAACCAAACAGAAATAGATTATGATTTAGAAATAATAAAAACAAAAATAGATAATATAAATATAAGAATAAACGATTTAATTATGTTAAAAAGAAATTTAAAAGATGATTTAAAGGAAAATATTATTTCTGAAGAAGATTACTGGGAATATTCATCAGAATATAGTAAAAGCATTAATGAATTAAAAGTAGAGAAAAACAAACTTGAAGAAAAACTAAATACAAACAACAATAATTCAAATAATAATACAAAATGGATGGAAGAAATAAAAAAACTTAATGAAATTAAAGAATTAAATAAAATCCTTATAGATGAATTAATTGAGGATATTGTAATAGATGAAGAAAAAAATATAAGAGTTATTTTTAAATGTGAAGATAAATATTTTGAGGCACTGGACTTTATAAATCGTAATAAATGTGGTATAATGCCATTAAGTGAAAACGCAACTTAAGCAAGAAAAAAACAAATTAAAACCAGAAAGGAAGTTTTTTTATGGATAAAATAAATGAGGAAAAAAGTTTTTCTAAAGTCGGAATTAACTGGTATCCGGGTCATATGGCAAAAACTAAAAGATTGATAAGTGAGAATTTAAATTTAATTGATGTAGTATATGAAGTAATAGATGCTAGAATGCCATATGCATCAAAGATAAAAGATATAGAACAATTTATTAAAGATAAAAAAAGAATACTTATTATGACAAAGTATGATTTATGTGATATAGAAGAAACAAAAAAATGGATTAAACATTATGAAAATTTTGGATATAAAGTATTATGTGTTAATTTAGAAAAAAATACTAATTTAAATAATTTAATTAATTTAACTAATGAAGTAATGAAAGAAGAAAATGATAAAAGAATAGAAAAAGGTATGTCTAAGAGAAAAACAAGGGTACTTGTTGTTGGAATACCAAATGTAGGAAAAAGCACTTTAATAAATAGATTAGTTGGTAAAAAAGTAGCTAATGTAGGTAATATGCCTGGAGTTACTAAGAATTTAAGTTGGATAAGAGTAAATAATGATATAGAGTTACTTGATTCTCCTGGAATACTTTGGCCTAAACTTGATGAAGCAAATGTTGCTCTAAACTTAGCTAGTTTAACAGCAATAAAAGAAGAGATTCTTCCTATTGATAGAGTGGTTATACACATATTAAATGTCCTTGATAAATATTATAATAATATTTTAAAAGAAAGATATGGCGTAGATAAAGTAGATAATGAAGATATTGAAACTACATTAGAAGCAATTGGAAGAAAAAGAGGTTGTTTAGTACGTGGTGGAATAGTTGATTATGATAAAGTTTATAGTGTGGTTATGAATGATATTAAAAATGGAGTAATAAAAGGAATTACTTTCGATAGGTATGAATAAAAAGGAGATATTAGATTGTTTACAAAAATATAATTTTGACACTAAACAATATTTAGTTATATCTAGTGCTGCTATGGTTATTTTAGGACTTAAAGAAAGTACTAGTGATATAGATATAGCTGTTACAGAAACTTATTATAATTTTTTACTAAAAAACTATGATTGTGTATTTGAAAGAGTAAATGAATATAATAAAAAATGTTATTTAATAGATAATATAATTAATTTTTGTACTACTTATTATGAAGATAAAAAAACTATTATAGAAAATATTCCTATTCAACCTCCACAAAAAATATTAGAGTTAAAAAAGAGTTTAAATAGAAAAAAAGATAGTAATGATATTAAAGTTTTGAAGGAGTATATAGATGAATAAAAATATGTTAGTTCTTGCTTATTTAGGCGATAGTATTTATGAATTTTATATTAGAAAATATTTAGTTGAAAAAGGATTTTCTAAAGTAAAAGAATTACAAAGTGAATCTATAAAATATGTTAGCGCAAAAAGTCAGGCTAGTTATTTAAAAGAATTAATAGATAACAATATATTAAGCGAAAGTGAGATTAATATTGTTAAGTGTGCTAGGAATCATAAAAGTAATCATAAACCTAAAAACTGTGATATTATCACATATAATTGGTCTACTGGATTTGAAGCTTTAATAGGATATCTTTATTTAGATAATAAAATAAGTAGAGTAGAAGAATTGATTAGTTATATTACAAATAAAAAGAATTGACATAAAATCAATTCTTATTTTGTTTTTATATTTATTTTTTCTTCTAATAATTCAGTTATTCCTAATGAAGAAGCATCTTTAAAAGATATGTTATATTCTACGGTACCCAGAAATTTATTTTGTTTTCCACATATAACTAATTGACCTTCATCATCTGTATTATAAAGTGGAATTTCCATATAATTATCTTCTATAATAATATAACAATTATTTTCAGAATCTTTAGTAACCTCAATTTTATCAAAATTTGTTTCTACACTAGATTTGATTTGTTGTAATAATTTTTCATCATCCATAACTATTGTAGCAGAAGGCTTTGTTTCATTTTTTGTGGTTTTATTAGAATTACAAGCTGTAAGAGAAACCATCATAACACCAGCCATAGCTAAAGCATATAATTTTATTTTATTTTTATTTAAACGATTTGATAATGAATTGTTTAATTTTAAATTTGACATAATTTTCCCTCTCTTTTTATGGGAAATACTTTAACACACCTTTTTTATTTTGTCAAATTTAAAAAAATACCATTAATTTCTTTATAAAAAACTAAATAGGTGTTATAATTTAATAGGGAAATCAAATAGGAGGTAATTATGCTTGTATATGGAAAAAATGTAGTTTTAGAATATTTAGATGGTAATAAGAAAATAGAAAAGGCTTTTATACAAAATAATTTTGATGAATTTGATATTATAAATAAAATTAAAAGAAGAAATATAAAAGTTCAAACTTTAAACAAATTTGATATGGATAAAAAAGTAAGTGGTCTACATCAAGGAATAATTTTAAGTGTTGAAGATTATAAATATGCAGATATATATGATGTTATAAGTAATGAGGATAGTTTAATAGTAATGTTAGATCATATAGAAGACCCTCATAATTTTGGAGCAATTATAAGGTCTTGTGAGGCGGCAGGTGTAGATGGAATAATAATACCTAGTGATAGAAGTGTTGAGGTAAATGCAACTGTTATAAAAACTAGTGTTGGTACTACAGAAAAAATGAAAATAGCGCGTGTTACAAATTTAAATAGTACTATTAAATTGTTAAAGGAAAAAGGATATTGGATTTTTGGTACAGATATGGATGGTACTGATTATACAAAATTAGATTATAAGGGAAAAACATGTATAGTATGTGGTAATGAAGGTTTTGGCATGTCTAAACTTACAAAGGAAAACTGTGACTTTATAGCCAGTATTCCTATGAAAGGTGAAGTAAATAGTTTAAATGCATCAGTAGCTACTGCAATAATAGTTTTCGAAGCCGTTAAACAAAGAGGATAATATGGAATATAAAGAGTTTAATGATTATGAATTATTAAATTATATAGCACAAGGTAATGAAGATGCTAATAATATAATAATAAAAAAATATGAACCTTTAATAAATAAAATAGCTTTAAAAATGCTTCCTTACTGTAAAAATAATGGTCTTGATTTAAGTGATTTAGTTCAAGAAGGTATGATTGGACTTAATCATGCTATAGATAAGTATAGAGAAATGGAAAATACACTTTTTTATACTTATGCTGTAAAATGTATAGAAAGAAAAATAATAAGTGTTGTTATTTCTTCAAATAGAAATAAAAACAAGATATTAAATGAATCAATATCTTATGATGATGATGAAAATTTAATAATGAGATTTATTAAGGATAGTGCACCAAGCCCTGAAGAAGTCTTAATAAGTGAAGAATTAGAAGAAAAATTATTATCAAAAATAAAGGATAAATTAACTGATTTAGAAGAACAAGTTTTTATGTTAATGATAAATGGATTTAAATATAAAGAAATAGCAGAAATACTTGATAAAGATGAAAAATCTATTGATAATGCAATACAGAGATTAAAAACAAAAATAAAGAAAGTTATTAATTAATAACTTTCTTTATTGTGTTGCTTTTTTCTTTATTTTTTTATATAATGAAAATATAGATAAAGGTACGTGAGATATTATGAAAAAAACATTTAAAGTAGTTTTTTTATGTATTATTATGTTTAGTTTTAATTTAGTAGTTAATGCTGATATTTATGATTTCTCAGGAGGTTCAACGACTTCAGGAATAGCAGGAAGTGGTGAGTGGTCAGACACATATGTTGGAATTAAAGTTAGTATCATAAATAGTTCTAACGAAGTTGAGGATGGAGAAATCTTTTTAAATAGTAAAGGAAGAGGTAGTGCTGTTTTTTCTGCTAATAATAATCCAAAGAATCATCAAAGTACTGATATAAAGTGGTTATCAAAAGAGGATACGGATAAAATAACAACTTATAAGGCATCGTTTCTACCCAGTGATTGGTTAAAAACTGATGAAAGTATGCCAAATCTTTATAGTATTTTAACAGAAAATGATTATAAAAATTTGAAAGCTTTAATAGAACATTCTTCATTTGAATCTAAAGCTAACTCTGGAGATTATATAGTAGTAGAACCTATGGTAAATATTGGAGGCCGT
>JAZTXB010000028.1:0-4737 GCA_045636225.1 Bacilli bacterium | reverse complement strand
TTTTGTGTATAGTTTTGTTTTATTTATTATTTTTAATATATTATTTTTAAAATCTTCTATATTATTATTTAATGTATCTTTTATACCAAAGGAAAATATTATTTTAAAATTATCTATTTCGTTATATCTATTTTTTAGTTCTATCTCAAACTTATTTAATATATCAAACGAATTTTGACCAGGAATGGCTAAATTAAATATAAAATGATTATTGTTAAGTTGTTTTTTTAATCTACTTGCCCACCCTAATTCATCATCATATAATCCATAAGCTATACTATCTCCAAATATAATTGTTACTACATCTTTCATATATTACCTAATTATTTCCGATTCAAAGAATCTTTCTTGAAATTCTGTAAGCACTCTTATTTCTTCATCTGTATAATTTTTATTTTCTGGAACTACTACTAATTTATCATCATTATCATTTATTCTATGTATAACAGCAATACATTTCCCAATATAATTTTGTACAGGTTCAAATACACCAAGTAAATATGCATCTAACTCTTCTCCATCACCGCTTACTGTATCTGGTATATATCCATAATTTACACAGTACATAAAACCATGTTTAGGATGTCTTGTACCTAGTGGTCTATCCATTTCTACATTTACTGTTTTACCTATAAAATCAGTTGCAATTATTTTATTCATAATATCCTCCTTTAACTTCATTAAATACAATTTCTGCTAATTTATAAAATTCTTCCTTATTATCTATTAAATATTGTAAATCATTTAAAAATTCTTTATATCTTATATCATCTACATAAAATTTATTAGTAGCATATCCTTCTTTTCCAAATTTTTTAATTGCATGATCATATGAATTATTTATAGCTTTATTCATATCTACTTTATTTATATCTGGTTCTCCAAAAAATAAAGAAGAAATAAAATATTCTTTAATACTTACTTTTCTATCTGCTGAAGATAATATTTTTCCATATATATTTCTTGGAATATTTAATGAAGAAGCCCTATGGTCTTCAACCGCCTCTTTTATAATTATCATTTCATCTTTATTAAAATAATTATTTAAAAATTTATCTTCGTATACTCTTTTAGCAGATAATACTTCATGATTTTCTCTATCTATATGACAAGCTATATCATGAAAAGAAACACATGTATAAAGTATATTGTAATTTATATCATAATTTTCACTTATTTCAAAAGCTCTTTTAAGTACAAAATTTATATGATTTTTATTATGTCCTTTATCATTTAAATCATATTCACCCATTATATTATTTTCTATATAATTTATTAAATTTATATCTATTTTATTTTTACATTCTTCTATATAACTTTCATCAAATTTTATATCTTCTAAATATTTATTCATAATACTCCTTAGCACAAAAGATAAGATTACTCTTATCTTAATTCATCTTTATATTTTTCTATGTACCATTTAGCAAACTGGTCTTTAGCATCTCCCCAATATGTAGCTTCTTTTTCATAATCAAGTTCTCTAAGTTCACTAAGTGTTTTTTCTTCTCCATCAGGAATAAAGAAAAAATCATGCCATCTACCAATATTTCCTTTTAATTCGTAAGATATTTTACCAATGCCTCCGCCTGAAAATACAATTGGTTCTTCCCCTGGCTCACAGTAAGCAAAACAGTGTTCTAACCTTGCAGTTCTATTGGTTTCATTTTTTATTAAATCTAAAAATTTTTCAGCACCTATTTGTTTATCAAAATAAGCATTATATGGTCCTGGAAGTCCTCCTAGCGCATCTAAATATAAACCAGTATCTGATTTAAGTACTGCATATCCTAATTTATCTGCAGCATATTTAGCACTAAAAGCAGCTACTTCACTGCATGTTTTAGCTTGCGTTTCTAATATTTCAAATTCTGGATTAACTATTTCTAAATCAAATCCATATTTTTCTTTAAAAAATTTATTAGCTTCATTTACTTTATATGGATTAGTTGTTAAATATATTAACTTTTTCATATATACTACATATCCTCTTCTTCAATAAATTCAAATTCTTCTTTAATATTAATTAATTTATCTTTTAAATAATCAGGTTTTATTTTAGCATCTTTTAAAGTATCTATATCAAACCATTTATATACTATATTTTTTCCTTCTTCTATACCATCAAACTCATCCTTATTAATTATTTCTTCATTTTCTGTATCTAATAAATAACCAATTATATATTGATGTTGTTCTGTATTATTAAAATTAAAGAAATATTCAACAAACCAAAGTGGTCTTACTACTTTTACATCTTTAAGGCCTATTTCTTCATAAAGTTCTCTTTTAACTACATCTTTAGCCCTTTCTAAAACTTCTATAGCACCTCCTGGAAGTGCCCAAAACTCATCACCTTTTCTTTGTTGAAATAATATTTTATTATTCTTTTTAATTACACCTACTGCACGCGCACTGAATTTTACATCTTCTATCATTAATCTAATATCTTTTTTGCCCATACTTATCCTCCTACCATCTTTACTATATTATATAGTATTTTGGTTTGTTTTAAAAGAATATTTTAGAAAAAGATAAGTAAAATCTTATCCTTTATTATTTTTATCTTGTAATATTTTTTTCAATGCTTCTCTAGATTCTAAAATATTCTTATCTGTATTTTTTATTTCCAATATTATTAAATCGCTATAGTTAGGAATAATTTCCGTAAATATTTTATTAAAGTCAATTATTCCTTTTCCAATTGGAAGATGAAGATGTTTTTTACCTACCTTACCTTTAATTGTATCAGCTACATGGAGCGCTTTTGGTCTTTTAATGTCAACTAATTTTTTTAAAAATTCGTAATCATCAGCATAAAGAACATGAACTATATCTAATAAAAATTCTGTGTTCTTTGGAGCTTTTTTGAAAAAGTTTTTCCACTGAGTTAATGTATAAAAACTTTTCATGTGCTTATGATTATTTTCAACATAAACAACAATACCTAATTTATCTAATCTATTTAATAAATTTAAGACTTTATCTTCTAGTTCTTTTGTGGTTTCTTTATTTACCTCTTTTGATTTAATCATTGGATGTAATATTAATTCCTTATGATTTAATTCAATTAATTTATTAATTAAATCATCTTCATAATCATCAAAATCACTTATATCAAATGCAGCATGTATTATAGAATTAATTGATGAAGTTTTTAAGCAATTAATCGCATCTTTTTCATATAAAGCATCAATTTTACCACACTTATACCACACTTGTATAATATCAAATTTTGATTCTATAGAAAAATCTATTTCATCTTTAAAAGGACAATCTAAGTCTCTTAAATTTCTACCTATTCTTAGCATAATCTATATATTCCATATTCTTTGCTTTTTTTATAAAATCTACTGCATCAATATCTATTTCATCAATTTTATCAAGACTAACTTTTCTTATTTCATAAAAGTTATCTTTGCTATTTCTATTAGCTTCTGCTCCACCTAATTTAGGGGTTCCATTTATAATTTCTGCATGAAAGAAATGTCCAATTGTTGTTTCTCTTTCATCACTACCTAAATACCCTAAAATCTTAACATCTACTGTATATTCTTCTTTCAATTCTCTAATACATGTTTGTTCTAAGGTTTCATTTTCTTCAACTCCACCACCTGGAATAACATAATACTCTTTATAACTTCCATCATCTTTTTTCTTTCTTCTAAACATTGTTAAAACTTCGTTTCCTTCAATAATAATTGCTCTTGCGCTTACTCTTTTTTTCATATTTTTCTCCTCCTATAATTTTATTTTTTTTGTTAAAACTTTAGATGATTCTATAATATCAAAGTCTCTTCTTATTGATACCTCATCAGGATCAGGGGTGTGTATACAATTTAGACAAGCTAAATTATAGCCTTCGATATTTATTGATTCTTTATAATTTATTTTAATATGCTCTATATCTATTGCTCTCACATCTATTTCTTCTAATTTTTTTAATAAACTTTCATCTTCTAAATTTAAAAATTTTAAATAGTTTTTATCAGTATTTAAAACATATTGTTCTCTTATTGAATATTTTATAGCTTCCAATTTTTTTAATATTTCTTCATCTTCTGGTACATCAAATATATCAATAATTGCATTTTTGTCTTGATACAAATAATCATAACCTTTTATTGTCGTTAATAATTTTTTTCTTCTGTTTATTAGTTCTTCTTTTTGCATATTCTTATTTATTGGGTCATACATTTTACAAGATAAATCAACCCAAGAATTTATTAAATATTGACTTCTATTTTTTATATATTCTTGTGAAGAAATAATAGTTTGATATGCTTTTAAAACTTCTGGACGTTCAACCGCGTCAGGTTTTAATATATAAAATGCTTTCATATACTCACCCCATATTTTTTTTGAAACTGTTTTTCTTTTTTAAAAAGTTCTGTATTTTCAGTATATTGTATTATTTCCTCACTAATTTTCATAATATACTCTTTGTTTTCTTCCAAATTATTAAGAATATCTTCAAAATGAAATTCCTGTGAAATCCCATATAATATCTTATAAAATTCTTGATGAACTTCATTGTATCCATATGCAAATATTTTATAACTACTTAATATACATTTTATCAAAACTAGCATTTTTTTCATATATGTTTTATCAATTTTTTTATTTTCATTTAACACTTCAATGTACATTCTTTTAAAATTTTGTAATACTTGTGGATAGTTTAATAAATCATTTTCATAAACTACATCATAATCTACATTTTTAAAATAATTTTTA
>JAZTXB010000027.1:0-1590 GCA_045636225.1 Bacilli bacterium | reverse complement strand
TCTTTCTATCATTTTAAAACAAGAATTTTACTTATTACTGGTATTTATAAATATGCATAAAAAAAGGAAGTCTTTTGACCTCCTCTCAATCTCATTTATCATTAGTTTTTGGTTCCACCAACACTATTTGACAAAGAGCCCACTTTTAGAATTTTTTAAACATATTCCTATTCATAGCATTGCTTACAGGATTATTAGGATTAACTTTCCTATTTGCATTCATCATATTGTTATTTCTAAGAACAAAATTCTCCCTATTACCTCTTACATCTTCCTTCAAAATAGTTTTATCAGTATTTACAGTTTTAATATCAGGCTTATTTTCATTAATTCTCATTTGAGCAACTGAACTATCACTGTTAATTGGTCCATTTTGTTTTAATCTTCTTGCATCATTTGCATTATTTATATATATATGCCTATTATTAAAACCATCTGTATTATAATTCATTTACCCATTTCCCCTCATATAAACAATATTCATTATAACTACACAATGTATTTTTAAAAGTATATTTATATATTTTTTTATCATTTATTTTTTTAAATTCTTCATTAAGAGCATCTACACTACTAAATATACCTTCTAATATTTTTTCAGTCATGTCTGCATCTTTATAAATTGTATAGTTATTTCCTTCTACTTTAGCAAAACCTACATAATAATATGCGACAATATCCTTATTTTCATACTCTATTTTTATAAGTTCTTCTAAATTATAATATTTTGTATTTGATGTATTTGACGAACATAAACCAGCATACACGAATCTACCATTATAAGGCTCATAATTCCATGAACCTACATAACTTGAATCAGCATCTTCTGGTACATAAAAATTTCCTAGTGTATAACTCACTTTATTACCTATAATATTTTTTATTCTAAGTTCTAAATAATCTTGATTAAACTGTTTTGAAACACTAGTACAATACCCAGTAGATTCATATGGCGTCATATTTCCTTCATAAATATCAAGAAAAGCATTTAAAAGAATATCTTCATTTGATAAATTATTAACTGTAAATCTATCTAATGAATAATAAGTATAAGCATTATAAATACTATTTCTCATAAGTGGATAATGTATTGTTTCTAAAATATCCTCATCTATTATTTTTTCTTCTTCTTTTTCTTCTGTTTTTAACTCTTCTACCTTAGGCATAGAAAATTTAGTTACAAAATCATATAAACTAGGAAAAGTAAATACTAGTATAGAAGCTACTGCAAGTAGTATTATCATTAACATTCCATTATTAGCGTTATTATTCTCTTTCATCATATCACCTATATTAACTTTTTTCTTATGAAAACCCTAACCCCTTCTTTAGTATACAAAATAACACTAGATTTATTTGTTACTTTTATAAAACCTAATCCTTGTATAACTATATCACTATCTTCATCTACTTCTAACTCATGTCTTTTTAAATCTTTTAGCTTATCACTATCTTTATATATTCTAGTTATTTCTAAATTGTTAGACATATATATAGTTAAATTATTTTTCTCATTAAAATCTAAACTAACTAAATGATCTATAAATATAGTTTGTTTATATTTTATTTGATAAATTATCGGACTTATTT
>JAZTXB010000026.1:0-9406 GCA_045636225.1 Bacilli bacterium | reverse complement strand
ATTATAAATTCTTAATATATATTCTCTATTTATTAAATACTCATATACGCCATTATAACTTATACAAGAAATACTATATATCTTTTGTTTAAATACTTCATATGGATATAAATACCTCTTAATAAATTTGTCAATCTCATTTTGACTCAATTCATGATACATTTTAAATTTCCCCCTTTGAATAATTTAATATTATCACATTACATCGTCTTATTTTGTCACATTATGTCGAATAATATCATAATTAATAAAATATTATTTATAAAAGTAGAATTTTTTATTTTTAAATAGGTATCTAACTACTAAACCAATAACTTTATACATTCTATTCTTTTTAGATAATGTTATAGGTAACATCATGAATACTGATATAGTTAAAAATATAAGAGATTCCATTTTTAAATTAGTAAATGCAAATAATATTAAAAATATAATCAATAAAGGTGTTCCTATATATAAGTCATTATATTCGATCCATTTACCAAGTGTTTTATTCATATTTTTTACAGTTATATACAAATAATCATCCCCTATCTTTAAATCTTCTTCTATATAAATTTTGCGTTGGTATAACTTGATTAACCATAGAACCCATACTCTTATATCCATCTTTTCTTAAATTTTTACCTATTTGGGATAAATTCTTATTAGACATATTCCCACCAAAATTAGAAATAGCATTACCTATTTTAGAAACATTATTTGAACTACTAGAATTACTTATATTATTACCCAGCTTACTTATAGAGTTTCCAATTTTATTTAATACACTATTTCCACCTAATTTACTCATTACTGAAGATGATGTTCCTAATCCAATTAAACCAGCGCCTTTAATTCCACTTCCCGCAATACTACCAGCAGTTTGTAAAGCTGAGCCAAATCCCATCATAGCCATAATTTGTTCTCTACCACTATTTATAGATACATTAGAACCAATAAAACGATTTATTACTTGAGAACCAGTTAATAAGAAAGCGCCACATCCAATATATAATAATGATTTTATTAATATATTTTTAAATACAGAATCTTCATAAAAAGTTGTTATATTTACTTGTTCTAAAACTAATGTTGTTAAAGTAATTATTACCATGATAACAACACCTTGTAACATTAATGAAACTAATTGTTCTATTACTGCACCTCTTCTTTGTTTATTGCCTATTGAAGTAGCAAATATTATAGGAGATATTAAGAATAAAAATAAAAATTCTATTTGTCTTTTCGCTAACATCATTCCACTAAAGAATAATGAATACAAGAAAAAAGCACCTACTATGATAATCATTATCCAATTTATTTCATACTTATAATCTTTTTCATTTGGTAATATCCACCTATTAGAAGTAACATATTTATCGTTATACATTTTTTTATCACTAAAATTATTATTTTTTATTAAATTAGAAATATTTTCTTTTTTATAATCATCACTTTCTTTATATCCTTTAGAATGATCAATATACATTGATAACATATTATCTGATAAACTTATACCATTACTATCAAATATAGAAGCACTATAACCTGCTAATGTATTTGAAAATCCTGACGATTGAACAAATAGAAAAGTTGAACATAAAACAAATAAAGTACATTTAATTATTTCCTTAACTATTTGTCCTGTATCTAGTCCTTCATTTGGATCAAGTAATTTCATAACAAATCGCCATATGGAAAACAAACCTAATAAAGTAATCGCAATAACAAATACTCCATTATAAAAGTTTGAAAATATTTTATTGTCTGAAATAGTATTTATAATATCAAAAGCATTTAAAGATTTTAAAATTTCAAATAGTGAATCTATTAAAGAATAAATAAAACTTACTAATCCCCAAGCCAAAGTTCTTAATAAATCCAAAGCCTTTAAAATCATTTAATTACTCCTAAAATAAATCAATAATCAAATTAACTATTGATAAAGCAAGTATTATTCCAACTACCCCAAACATTGTTTGAATAATTCTTTGCTTTACTCTTTGTTTTTGGTCTACATCTGCAACTGCATATAATATAAAACCAATTAGTAGTGCTCCACCACTTAATGCTATTCCTACTTTTAATGCCCAATTTGAAAATGTCTGAATTGCTTTTATTATAGAATCAATATTATAAGTTCCACCTTGTAATTTTTCTATCGCTAACATATTAAACATATAAATTCTCCTTTCTCATTACCTCTTTGAATTCTTCTATAGTTAAACTACTCTTTAGAAATTCAAAAATAGTTATTTGTAATGCTATGCTTAAATTAACTAACAAATTTAAATTTAATTCATCATATATTCCTTTTTCTATATCTCTTATTGTGTCTTCTTCTACATAACATTTTTTTGCTAATTTCCTTCTACTATATCCCCATTTTCTTCTTTCATTTATTATTTTTTTATTCAAATTATTTATTATAATGTTTTCAATCAACTTTTACTTTTCCTTTCTATTAATAATTGAAAAGAAAAAAGCAAAGATGTATAATTGTATCAGAGTTAGAAGCGTCCAAATAGTTTTTAACTCTTTTTTCTTTGCTTTTTCTTACCATATAAATTAATTCATTTCTATTTCATCTTCTTTTTCTTTTACTTTTTGTGATGTTAAAAATGTGATTTTATCTGCTATTACAATATTATTTTTTACTTGTTCTCCATTTTTCTCTTCGATATGAGTTTCTATTCTACCCTTTATTCCTACTAGATCCCCTTTTTTACAATATTCTGCAGTATTAACAGCAATCCCATTATGAAGTCTTACATCAACAAAATCTGTTTCATATATTCCCTCTGTATTTTTATAACTTCTTTGCACTGCAACAGTAAGTCCAGCCACATCCTTTCCATTTTCATCTTTTACTACATTAACATTATCTGTTAATCTCCCAATTACATATACTAAATTATGCATTTAATCAACTCTCTTTCTATAATTCATATTCATTATTTTTGAAACTACTTAATTTAATACCAATTATTTTTGTTTCAGTTTCTTTGATAGATTCTTTATCAAAGATTTTTTTATATTTTTCTATTTGCTCCTTTGTTAAAGATCTATCTTCTCCTAATTCAGGATCATCCCCTACAATTAAGAATGGGCCAAATATAATGTCATCTTTAACGTCTCTATTTGGTTCCATACCATTAATTTTGCCTTCTTCATTACAAATAAAAATAACATCTTGATATAAAGATGAACTATAGTATTCTATAAGACCTTCAACACATTCTTGTTTATCTTTTAATGTGTTATTAATAGTTATTTCTACCGGCAATTCATAAGGCTTAACTAATAAAACATTTAACTTCCTTTGTATACTACCACCTCCTTCTATAGTTTTTTTATACGAGTTCCCTATAAACTCAAAAATATGCAACAAAAAAAGAGCCGAAGCTCTAATTTGGTTACTACAAAATTATTTACTTATATACTACAATATTAAATACTATTCCAAATCTAACTATTGCACTATTTTTTATATTATTGAATACCTCTCTTCCTAAATCAAATTTTAGTTTAAGTGATGTTTCTGAATTACCACCTATCAAGCAATCATTAATATAAGCATTTTCTTCTTTTGACATTATGGAATATAGCTTATTAAGTTGTAAATTAAATTTATTATAGTCCTGTTGGTTATCTAATTTGTATTCAACCATATTCCCAATTGGATCTGAAACATTACCGGTAAAGAATTCTAGCTTTGGTCTATAACTTGGTGTTAATCTTACATGATAGCCATTAATAAACTTATTTCTAGCTATTTTGAACTCCCGTAATTTCTCCATAATATTTTCTAATGTAGCATTAATATCGTAATTTTTTATTTCATCTTTTGTTAAAGTGAAATTGTCTGCATACTCTTCAACATCTTGTTCAAATTTCAAATTCATAGTAACCACCCTTCCTTTAAAATTAAAAGAGAGAAAAAAGGGGCATCAATCCTATTTTTCTCTCTTTTTTAACATTGACATATAATTTTTAGAGTCACAAAAAGCATATGAATAATTGTTATAAGATATATCCATATTTTTGAATTTTGATGAATAAACTATTTTATAATAATTCATACAATCAACCTCATTTCCAAAAAAAGAAGTATAAAGCCAAACTATTATTATATAAAAATTGACATAACTTTTTCTCCTTAGCACTACAAATAAATTAAAAAAACAATTTCAATCTATTCTAAATGTTTTAAAAATATAAGTCAACACTTTTCTTAAAAAAACAAATAAAAAAAGCAAGAAACTTGATTCTTTCTTGCATAATTAATTCATTTTACCATATTATAGCACTTGACAATACTAAGTCAAGCTTATTTCATGTCTAATTCATGTTATTTTGTGCTTTTTTCATGTCGTTTTTAAAATGAACATTTTTTTAATATTTTTACTCTACTATTATACTATTTTATAATTCTTCTAAGATTACTATTGCTAAATAATTTTTCTAATCTGTCTTTTTATTCTTTTTGTTTTATTTTTATTCAATTATTTTTTTCTAATAATTTTGATTATTCAAACAAAAAAGAAAAAATAAATCTTTATAGATTATACTATCTCTATAATATTTATTTTTTAATATCATAATTTCTTTTTAATTGTTCAATTGATCTTTTTTTTATTTTTTGCATTGTTTCTTTATCTTTTTCTTTATCTTTTTCTTTATCTATGAATTCCCCAGTGACTATACTTGGATATCCTGGATATTGAAGGACTTCATCCTCAAATAAAAGTTTCCAATTCCCAATACCATATTTTAAATCATTATTAACATAAAACATTAAATCTCCAAAACTTTGTAGTACATTTTTACAATATTTTTCTTTTAATTCAGTTATTTTTTCAGGACTAGCTAATATCATAAATTCTTTTTCTTGAGTTTCTATTATTAATCTTTCTTCTATCATTTTTTTATATGCATCATTTAAATCTACAACAGGAGAATTATTTTCATTGGTTTTAATACTTAAGTTTTCATATATTTTTTTAAATTTTTCTACTTCACTATAATAACCTAAAGATTCCATAATATCGTTTATATTAAAAAAATCAACTTCATTATATTTAAAAATCAAAATTAAAAATAAAATATCTTCTTCTGTTATTTTTTCAACTTTTTTACTTTTATAGTTATTAAAATCTATTACCACATTCCAAAACCTCCGTTTGTACACTAATCTCTTAACAATTTTTTTATTTTTTATTTTTGATTATCCTCACTAATATTATTAAATATTTTATAATTTACGAACTTTAAATTTCTTTTTTAATTCTTTAGAATAATACTTATATGATTCTTCCACATTATCATACTTAGATTTGAAACCAATAATATCTATATCAACCAATTCATTCATATATTTATTTAATTCTTTGATTCTATCTTTATATGTTAAATTATCATTCATTAATTTAGCATAATAACTTTTTACTAAAAATGCAGTTGCTTTAATGAAAAGTTTTTGTATTTTTAATATTTTAATTAGGTTTAAGGAATTCATATATTTATGTACTAAATCAAGATTTGAAATAAATTCAATTACTTCCTCTTTTGTATTTTTATATTTCATTAGTTCATTGATTAAACCTTTTAAATCTGCATTAAAATACATTTGTTCCATTAATTCTTCACCAACAATTTTTTCTAGTTGTTTAATAAAGTTTACTTGAATTTTATATACATCCATATCTTTATTAAAATATTTTAACACAATATATTCAGTATATCCTTCATTAAGAAACACACCATATTTTTTACGATTTTTAAGGTCTATTATAGTAAGTCCACTTAATATCAATTCATTATTTATTTTTTTTGATGATGCCATATGAAGTAATTCATGATATAGAATATATTCAAAATTTTTATTATATAAACAAATTTCATTAGTTCGTGGATCATGTGATGCACAAAAAATTTTTCCAATAAGTTTAGAATATTTTTCTTTTATATTTAAAGTTTTTATATTATTAGTAAAATTTTCAAAATTACAATGTTTTAAATTATTCAATACAAATGCAAAGTTGTTTAAACACATATAAAATTTGTCTTTAACTCCTAGATTTTCTTTAGTATACTTTTCATTTATAATTTTTATATTATTATTTTTTTGTAATTTACATACATCACTAATTTCATTATAAATGATAACTGGAATTATATCATTTTCAATTAATATATCAATATCACTTATCTTCATAATTTACCTCAGCAGTTTATATTTATTTTAGTTTTAATAGCCATTATATATTTCATTTATAAAATATTTTAAGATTTATCCGTATCCTAAATTAAATAATATTACAAATACAATAATTATAGTGCCCTTATTATTTATCTGAATTTTTTGTTTTTCTTAAAACAGGTACACTATTTTTTAAAATACTAGTATTATTTAATTCATTTTTTTTATTTTCTAAATCAGCAAGAACTTCATTAACTAATTCAGGATAGTTAGAAATTGAATTTGCACTTTTAAAGTGTACTCCTGCTTTTTTAGATATTCCAATTATAATTTCGATTACTTCTTGCATAAATTCAGAAGTTTGATATGAAGAGGTTAATAATTCACTTTCTTGATCAATAACAATAGTTTGTTTCCTTTGAATAATTCTTCTTAATGTTTCTACATCTTCTTGTTGTTCAAATCCTGCTAAACTTTTCAACTCATATATTAAGTCACTATAATATAATGCATCTTTATTTTGTAAATTCATAATATCATCCTCTCATTTTTCCTTCAAACTGGCTATTATTATATATTAAAATTTGCCAATTCTTCAACTTTATATAAATATTCATCATTTTTTTCCATAATATCTGATACTGTATCAAATATTGCTTTTACATTATCTTGATTGTAATAAATTGTCATCAAAACTTTCTTAAATTAATAACTTATAATCTATTAACTTTTTAAGCCTATATTTTTATATTTATATTAAATTCTCAGTTTATTTTTTATTCTTTTAATTAATGATTTTGGTTTTTCTTCTTGTGAATTTTGTTTTTGAAGATTATCTCTATACATTTTTACCCACTCATATGATTGATACAAATCATTGTTCATTAAAATTCCTTGTAAATCACTTATTAAATCAGTTTTTTCAAATCCTCTAGCAATTTTAAATTGATAATTAATACTTGTTTTTGCTAATATTATAAAATCCACTGGTGTTAATGAATATTTTGTTAAAAAGTTATTTAAAGATGTGCCTTCAACATCTGCTTCTCGTTCTACTAGTTCTAATAATTCTCTTTCTTTTAAATCATTTTCTGGAATACTTTCATAATCTGTATGAACAAAATTATAATCCATAATAGCTCTATCTAATTCAGGAATTAGTATTCCCCAATCTCCCTTAAAAGAATTAAAACTACCAAATAAATAAGTTCTTGCTAATCTTAAAAAAGTAGCATTACTAATATTATGATTTGTAATAAAATCCATTGTTTTTTTATATTTTTCATCTTTAGGTACAGGAAGTGTTGAACATCTTATGTCACACCCCCAAAAGCTATCACAATCTAATCTGCCATGTGGATATAACCCACCTAATATATATCTTAATTGTTCATCTTTATCTTCCAATTTTAGGATTTCATCTTGATGTAAACTTTTCAATATTGGTTCACCTTGTTTTAATTGAGAAATTAAATTATATTTAGAATAATATAAATATGTATCTTCTTTGGATACTATTTGCTTATGATCTCTGCCTTCTTCTTTATACACTTTGCTATGTGGCCCTCCTGGAACGTTTGTAATCTTTATTAAATCAGATGTATCTAATTCTTTTGTTAATTCCAATATTTGATCTATTATTATTTTTATATCTTCTGGTAAAGACACTTCATTTTTTATAGGTATGCGGCCATCTTTACATTTAATATATTCAGGAACTACAGACTCAATAAACGGACCACTTGGTAAAGCATAAAATTCATCAGTAAACAATGGTTCCCCATTATTTTTTATCATATATTCAACTTCACAGAAATAAAGTAATTTTTGTAATCGCTTTGTAGACATCAATACTTGTTCTTTTGGATTTTTTCCTTCATTATATTTATTAATTTGTTCAATTATATAATTAGCAACAGCTCTACATTTTGTACTTAAGTTTGCCATAATAATTTACCTCCTTAAAATTTTTCTAATAAACTTTTTTTCTTATATACATAATAACAAATTAGATGGATTACCTGCAACATGAAAATTAAATTCAACTACTTTATTATTAACACCAATCTATTTTTGAAAGTTCTCTTCTTCTTAAATACAAAGATTTTTCACTTTCTAAAATTTCAGGCGTCACTAATGGTTCTTTTAGAGAAATATTTTTATCTTTTATTATTACTCTTGACTAACCTTAAAGATTTCACTTCTTCATTTGTTTTTTGTAATTCTGTATCTTCAAAAATATTTGTATTATTAGAATTGTTTGATCTTGACACTTCTGAAACATCACGATTAAACCTATTAATATATACTGTTTCACAAGGATTTTTATCACTACCAGTTCTATATCCTCTCTTAGAATCAGCTGGTATACCTTTATGAGTAAACCAAGATGCATGCAAATCAATTTTATCTAATTCTTTTTTACTAATATGTCTATCATTAGCGGTTGAGTTTATTCTTCCTATCGGTTCTTTGTATTTCATAACAATACCTCCTTTATTTAACATTTGGTTTTTTTGTCTTTTTTAAAACCTTATCTTGGTTATCTAATTCTATTTTTAAGTTAAGAAACCTTCCAAGAAATTTTTTATTTTCTTCTCTAAGCTCATAATTTGGTTTTAAATTATTAAATTCTTTTGACTTTTCTGGCGCTACAATGAATGCTTTTTCACATGGCACAAAAGATAATAACGAATAATATTCCTTCGTTGTTTTTAAATAATAATTAGCCCAATTTTTTAGATATTCATAAACTTCATCTTCTGCTTTTGAAAAAGTCCTATCATCTTCTTTTTCATATTCCATTCCCCACAAAATTTCAAGAGGTAATAAATCATAACTAATTATGTTCCAAAACATATTTAAATCTTCAATTAATTCTTTTTCTTTAGAATCATTTTCATATTTTCTTAATAATTTTTCTATTTGATGTGCTCTACAAATACATTTTTCAGTCAACGTATTACATTGTTCTTCTTTTTTATTTTCACATCTATTAATAATATTAGGAAAATCATCTACACCTAATATTCTCTTTGCAGAAAATATATTTTTATATTTATTTTTAATTTTTTCACAAGTAGCTTTTAAACTTTTTAATTTACCTTCAAATTCATCATTTAATAAAGAATTTATTTTTTCATTACGTTCATACCAATCCATTTTTAAAACCTCCGTTTGTACTTTATATTTTATCATATTTTTAATATATGTGATTATAAT
>JAZTXB010000025.1:0-7559 GCA_045636225.1 Bacilli bacterium | reverse complement strand
ATAACTAAATTTAGAGATAGAAAAGAAATAGAAAAATATATTGATATGATAGATGTAGTATATTCAGATGAAATGATTGATTTAGTTATAGAAAGAGATATAGAAATAACCTATAATGATACTATTAGAATATATATGAATTCTAGAGACATGAGATTTTGTTATTATGAAAATGGTGAACTAAATATTTCTAGTTTAGCTTATTTGCCAGATGGTTTTTTAGATTGGATAAATCAAAAATTAAAGTAGATAATAAAATCTACTTTTTTCATGATATAATATAAAAGAAAGAAACAGGTGATTTATGAAAAGGGTTGTAATAGTAGGAGCAGGTGCATCTGGAATAATTGCTAGTATATTTGCATCTAGAAATAATGAGGTAATAGTACTTGAAAGAAATTTATCTTCTTTAAAAAAAATATTATTAACAGGTAATGGTAAATGTAATTATTTTAATGATAATCAAAATATAAATAATTATAATTCTAGTAATATAGACTTAGTAAAAGAATTAATAACTGAAAAAAATATAAAAAGTGTACTTGATTTTTTTGATAAAATTGGGATTGTACCTAAAATAAAAAATGGATATTATTATCCATATTCTAATCTATCAAATAGTATTAAAGAAGCACTTTTAAAAGAAGCTAGTTTAAGAAATGTAAAAATAAAAACTGATTATTTAGTTAAGGATATAAAAAAAGAAAATAATAAATTTATTATTAATAATGAAATAGAGTGTGACTATGTAATATTAAGTACAGGTTCAAAAGCATGTCCTAAAACTGGCTCGGATGGAATAGGTTATGAACTTTTAAAAGCATTTGGACACAAAATAATAAAACCACTTCCCGCACTTACTAGTGTAATAGGAAATGAATCTTATTTTAAGGATTGGGCTGGAATAAGATGTGATGCTAAAGTTAGTTTGTTTGAAAATAACAAATTTATAAAAGAAGAAGTAGGAGAACTTCAATTAACTAAAAATGGTTTAAGTGGTATATGTATATTTAATTTAAGTAGTAAACTTAAAAGAGGATTAGATAGAGGAAATAAAGAGGATATTTGTATTAATTTTTTACCTTTTGTAAATGATATAGAAGCTTTTTTAGAAGATAGAAATAAAAAAGTAAAAAATAGAACTATTATAGAATTACTTGAGGGATTAATAAATTATAAGTTAGTAAAAATAATATTAAATGAATCTAATATAAATGAAAATAAATATTATAGTGAATTAACATTTAATGAAAAAACTAATTTATTTAATAATATAATAAATTTTAAAGTAAATATAATAGATATTAATGATTTTGAAAATGCTCAGGTATGTAGTGGAGGATTATCACTTGATGAAATAGATATAAATACTATGGAATCTAAATTAGTTAGTGGTTTGTTTATAACTGGAGAATTACTTGATATAGATGGTGTATGTGGTGGTTATAATTTAACTATTGCATGGATAAGTGGAATACTTGCTGGTACTTATATAGGTGATATATGTTAAGAATAAGAGAAGTAAAAGTTAAAGTAGAAGAAAAAGATAAATTAAAAAATAAAGTAGCTAATAAATTAGGTATTAAAATAGATGATATTAAAAGTATAAAAATATTAAAAGAATCTATAGATGCTAGATTAAAACCAGATATATATTATGTATATGAAATAGCTTTAGAATTGAATGGTAATATTAAAGTAAAAAGAAACAAATATGTAGAAGAATATAAGGAAGAAGAATATAAGCTTAATATAACAAAAAAAATAGATAAACCAATTATAGTAGGAAGTGGACCTGCAGGATTGTTTGCAGCTTATATGCTTGCTTCAGCAAACTGTAATCCCATAATAATAGAACGTGGTGAAAAAATAGAAGATAGGGTTAAAAGTGTAGAAGAGTTTTGGGAGTATGGAAAACTTAATTTAAATTCTAATGTACAGTTTGGAGAAGGAGGAGCAGGGACTTTTTCAGATGGGAAACTTAATACTTTAGTAAAAGATAAAGAAAATAGATGCAAAAAGGTATTTGAAATATTTATAGAAAATGGTGCTCCTGAAGATATTTTATATGTTAATAAGCCCCATATAGGAACTGATTTACTTAGAAAAGTAATAATAAATATGAGAAATAAAATAATTAGTAATGGAGGAGTATTTATGTATAATACAACTCTTACTGATTTAATAATAGATAATAATGAACTTAAAGGTATTATTATAAATAATAAAGATAAAATATATACAAATACATTAATACTAGCTATCGGACATAGTGCTAGAGATACATTTGAAATGTTATATAAAAATAAACTTGATATGTCATCTAAACCATTTGCTGTTGGGATACGCATAATGCATCCACAAGATATGATAAATAAATCTCAATATGGAGATAATAAAATACTCCCACCAGCATCTTATAAATTAACACATAAAGCATCAAATGGTAGAGGAGTATACTCATTTTGTATGTGTCCTGGAGGCTTTGTAGTTAATGCATCTTCTGAAGAGAATAGATTAGTTATAAATGGTATGAGTAATCATGCACGTAATGAAGTGTGCGCTAATAGTGCTATTATAGTTACTATATCTAGTAAAGATTTTGGAGAACATCCATTAGATGGTGTAGAATTTCAAAGAAAGTTAGAAGAAATAACTTATAATGTAGGTAATGGAAATATTCCTGTTCAATTATATAAGGATTTTAAAAATAATAATATTAGTAATAAATTTGGAGATTTTGAACCTACTTTAAAAGGGAAATATAAGTTTTCTAATTTAAATGACATATTTCCATCTTATATAACAGAATCTTTAATTGAGGCAATAGATTCATTTAATAATAAAATAAAAGGATTTAATAGAGAAGATGCTATACTTGCAGCTATAGAATCTAGAACGTCTTCACCAGTAAAAATAATAAGAAATGATGATTTTCAGTCAAATATAAAAGGTATATATCCTATTGGTGAAGGTGCTGGGTATGCAGGAGGAATTACAACATCTGCTATTGATGGATTAAAAGTAGTAGAAAAGTTATTATCAAATTAATATTATATAAAAAAGAATTGTCAGAATTTGATAATTCTTTTTTGTTAAACTTGACAAAAAAAAAGAATAATGTTATTATATAAAACATTAAAAAACAAGGGGGTATATTATGTACGAAGAAAGAAGAGAAAAGTTTTCATTTAAAAGTTTCTTTTTAACAATTTTATTAGTACTATTATTTGTATTTTTAATGTTATGGTTATTTCCCACCAAATGGGATGTAAAAGATTTACAAAGTACTTATGATCTAGAAAGATTATCAGTTTTATATGATGAAATATTCGCAAATAATGTAGCTAGAATGAAGGATGCTGCAATTGGATATTTTACTAATGAGAGAATGCCTCAAAAAGTAGGAGATTCTAAAAAATTAACTTTACAAGAAATGTATAACTTACATTTAGTTTTAAAAATGAAAGATAAAGATGGTAATCTTTGTAATGCTCAAAAGTCATATGTAGAAATGACTAAATATGATGATGAGTATAGATTAAAAGTTAATTTAAGTTGTGGTAATCAAGAAGACTATATAATAGTTTATTTAGGATGCTACGATTATTGTGATGGTATTTGTGAAAAAAGAGTTGAAACTACAAAAACTGAAGTAACTGTGCAAGAACAAAAAAAATATTCTTGTGAAGTTGTAGATGGAAAGTATTATGATGCATCTGGAAAAGTTGTAAATCAATCTGACTTTAATTTATCATGTAATAAACCAGCCTCTCCAATTGTAAAAAAATATACTTATGAGTATAAGTTAATTGTTGAAAATAAAACAACATGTACTGATTGGGGCCGTTGGGGGAAAGATAAAATAAAAGAAACAAATAATGTTAAAGTAGATACAAAAGTAGAAGCTGAAATAGTTGGTTATAAAACAGTTCAGGTACAAACAGGAACAAAAACTGAAACAGTAGTAACTGGTCAAAAAACAGAAAAATATGTTTCTGACTATGTAACAGAATTAGTAGTTGTTGATACTAAGAAAGTACCTACAGGTAAATTTACAACACAAGAAGTGACAGAGAAAGTTGAAGTTGGAACTGTTGAAAAATATTCTGGTATTGGATCAGGATCTAAAGTGCCTACAGATACAGATAAAATTAAATATAAGAATATAACAGTAGATACATCATCTTCATGTTCATATTGTGAAAATGGAGTTGGATATACTTGGGAAATCTGGAATATAGAACCAGTTTATGATGTAGTAACATCAACAAAACAAGTACCAGTATATAAGACTGTTAATGTATATGAAGAAAAAGAAACTCCAGTTTATGATTTTAGAGTTGTTGATGTAACAGAAGAAAAAATAGTACCTGTTTACAAAGATGAAGAAGTTCCAGTATATGGAGATGTTACTTATTATAGAAAGAAAACTTGTACATTTGTAAAAGGTGGCGAGTATATTGAATGGAGTTCTAGTAATATGGATTCTAATTTAATAGGAAAAGGATATAAGTTAACAGGTAATGTAAACGAAGTATAAAGAAGTGTTTTTAGACACTTTTTTTGCCCCTATTCGTTTGACAAAAAGTAGGGGATGTGTTAAGATAAGTATAGTAAAATAGAGGAAAGTAGGAGGTGAACTTATGAAGGAAACTTATATTTTTGATTATGTAAATGAAAATGAGTTTAGAAAACTTGAGAGATCAATAAAAAAATATAATATGTTAGCATATAAAAAATTATATTTTGAATATTATCCATCTTTAAAAGAAGGAAATTTCTTAGGTAAACTTATTTCTACAAATAAAGCAAATCATACCTCAACTTATGAATTAAAACTTCCAACTGATGCCATGTTTTCTAAAGTTCACGGAGATATAAAATTATATTATATGGTATATCACAATGAAAAAATTGTTATGCTAGATAAATTTGAACCTATGGAAATCTTAAGTGAAGGACATGCATCAGAGTTAGTAACTTATAAAGGTGTAATGGTTTCTAAACAACATGCTGATAAAGATATGTTTAAAATTAATTTGTTAAATATGATACAAAAATAAAAAATTATAGAATTCTATAATTTTTTTTGTTTAATTTATAATTGTAAAAATAAACTAGTCATTTGACTAGTTTATTTGAATTTTAAATCATTATTATACGTTTCAATGGTTTTGAATAATTTTGAAATATTTTCTTTATTTATTTGAAATATTAAATTTTTATTTCTTTGTCTTCCTGCTTCACTACCACTTCTAGAAACTCTGCAAGCAATACTAATTATTATAATATCCTGTTTAATTAAATCAATAAACTTTTCAAACGATAATAATTCATAAATAATTATTTTATAATATCTAAAATATGGGTGGTTATTAATTAATTTTTTGCTGGCAAAAATAAGTGCTAATAAAGAAAGTTTCAATTCAATTCTTTTTCTCAATGTTTCAAATTCAATATAAGAAGTTCTTTCAAATAAATTATTCATTTTATCAAATACTAATAAATATATTCTTTTTTCAATATCTGAAACCTCTAGTTTAAAATAATATTTCTTATTAATTAATACTTTGTTTTTACAACTTAAAGTTGCATTTAATTGTTTTTTATCTATATATATATAATCGTTTTTTCCATATTTTTTTAGAATTTCATTTGTTTCAAAAAGTGATGGGCCATCAAATGCTAAAGTAAAAAGTGTAATAGGATAGCGACTAAATCTTTGCGTACATTTTATTTCTATTCCTTTATAATCAGTAAAGTACATACTATCTGCATTTTTTTTCATTAGAGCCTCAAATGTCAATCCGACACTATTAGTAAATTTGTTTATTCCTTTAATCCATCTTTTATTGCAAATTAATTTAAATTCTTTAATTAATTCGTTGTATATATTCATTTTTTTTGTACTTAATCTTTGTTAGTATTTGGCAAATTCCGGGCGGTTGTAGGTACAAGAATCCACCATATTGTGAATTGAGTAAAAAAAAAGAATAAATCTTTTTTACTCATAAAGTGGTGCGAGTGAAGGGACTTGAACCCCCATGCCTTGCGGCGCTAGATCCTAAGTCTAGTGCGTCTGCCAATTTCGCCACACTCGCAAAATAAAAAATGGTGGATCTTGTAGGACTCGAACCTACGACCGCCCGGTTATGAGCCGGATGCTCTAACCCACTGAGCTAGAGGTCCATCGACCATTTAATAATACCACAAAGCCCACTCACTTGCAACACTTTTTTTATCTAATTCTACCTACTTTGCTGACAAAAATAGAAAGAAACAAATTAATAATATAAATAACACATCTATAAAAATTATATATAACTTATTATCAAATTCTTTACCACATATTTTACTAACAAATCTAAATAATGCATAAAATAAATTAAATACAACAAAACCTACCACCGTTACTAAAGTAGCAACAGATAGCAGATTCGTATTAGTTAAACTATCGAACGCTTGTAAACTAAAACTAATACCACTTACCATACCGATACTTATTGCAATAAATATCGCAATAATAGTAACCATATCTATTAAATTTCTATCATATCTACTCTTTAATTCTTTAACATTATCACTTAAATCTTGATAATCCTTATTTGATGAATCAAATACATTTTTTAAAACTCTTATTTTAAATCCATCACTTATCATTTCCTTAGGAGTATGATTAGCTTTCTCAATTCTTTCAATTGTATCATAATAATTATACATACTTACTAAATCATTTCTATTAACGTCCATTTCAATAGATTTTAACATATTATCATATATTTCATCTTCTAACAAAATAGATTCAGCATAATAACATACTTTCTTTAAATTATTAGTAGACATATTAGTATCATTCTTATAATACTCATGAATAAATCTTTCTCTCTTATCATTATCTTTCAAAAAATAAAGTAAATCAAAAGCAACAATGAAATAAATTATATTACTTCCACTACCACCATTTTCAATTCTCTTTATCTTTTCTAACATATCATCAAGCTTCATAAAACCACTCCCTACTTAATTTTACCATAAATACGAGTAAAATACTAAAAAAAGCACTTTCGTGCTTTATTTGGCCTATAAAAGGCTTGCTAAATCCTCTTTTAAATATGTTATATAAATAAATAACAAATCACAAAAATCTTCATCTAATAATCTAGATTTATACTTAATATAATGTTCACTCTTTAATTTATTTATATCTATCTTTTTCTCTTTAGCAATATCTTCTATTGTATTAAGAACCTCTATCATTTCATCAATAATAACTTCTTTTTTCTCTAAATCAGTTAAATTTTTAAAACTATCAATATACTTATCTAACATAACATCACCTATTTAACTACCTTTATGTTATATCTATCAAGTAAATTTAACCATTTACTATTACTTCTATATTCATGAGCAATCTTCTTAAATTCATTCTTAATAAAATCCTCATCATTCATCATTATCTCTTTTTTATTACTTACACTAAATAAAGGTTCCTCTTTTAAATATGTAAAACATACATCTTTAATTCTATTATTATATTCACTAACAGTAAACTTCTT
>JAZTXB010000024.1:0-4382 GCA_045636225.1 Bacilli bacterium | reverse complement strand
TTCAATAAATTGAATATCATCGAATCTTTTTACAAAAGTATTACACAATTTTTTGTCATATAAGTTAACTTTTTTGTTTTTTAAATCCATAATAAAATAATCTACAAGAATATATTTTTCCTTTTCTTGATAATATGGTTGCACTTCAAAATTATCTATAATTATATTATCAGGACAATAATAGATATTATTAATTTCATAATTATATTTATAATATTTACCATTACTTGCTAAAACATAATTAGGTAGTTCAAAATTACTACTATCATTTTTAATAATATTTAGGTTGTACTCTTTTTCAAAACTTTCTGTTAAGCCTTCCACAATATTATCTAAATTATTCGAGAAGGTTGCATCAGGATTAAATACTGTATGATTATAGCGATTTTTTATTGAAACAACATTATGTTCACCTTTTAAAAATTGAATACTAATAACTGATGTTCCGTATTCATCTTGTCTCTTAGGATTTTTGAAATCTTCTCTTTTTATTTCATCAACATTTTTCTTAATTGCGAAAAAAACATGACATTTTTCTAGTCTACCACCTTTAAAGGTACACAATATCTCTTTAGATTCAAAATATTTTTTGAAAAATTGTATATCCTTTTCACTCTTGCACTCGTATAAAATATAACCAACATCTTCTAATAATACATGTGGTTTTTTTACAGTTTTTTCTTTTTTTGTTTCTTCTCCTAATAAACTATAAATATATTCTTTAAAACCCTCTACATTACCTGCATCTATAATATCTTCAGCTAAGCATTTTGAGTGATCAAATTTTGTTTCTAATAAGTTAAATAATAGTCCCTCTTGTTCTAATAGTGTAGGAAAAAGTTCACGACACAAATGCATCATTTTCTCACCATAATATTTTTTAATATTTATTAAATCCTGGCTCATATTTTTTCTCCTTGTTATTATAATATAAGTATTCTATTTCCCATTCAAATACTTACCTAATGTTAGTGAGTGTTTTTTCTCTTGTTCTTTAGCAATCACTTGTTCTTGAGAAAGTAATACTTTTTCATTAGCATTCGGAAGAATATCAATAAGTGTTTTGTAATTAATTTGTTTAGATTTAAATAAATAATATAAATTTATTATTTCTTGATACTTTTCAAAATCAATTTCCTTAGATATATATCCTTCTATATTTTCCATATAAACTTTAGCATAACCTTCATATTCTAAATCAAAATCCATAATTTTATCCATAAACGGTGGTATGATATTCATTCCATATGAATTACTATTTATATCTAGATTTATACACCCTAATTTTGGTTCTTCTTTTACGCTTTTATGCTTACCATTAAATATGATTTTATACGATTCATCACTATAAACTATAATAACATTTGAATTTGTTTTTTTAATATTTTTATATACAGTTGGAACAACTTCTGTTATTTTGTTATCAATGGCAGATACAACTCCATAATGAAATTTAAAACGAAAAATATCTACGTCCTTAAAATCGTTATCATAATATTTTACCCACTCATCAAATCCTAAACCATACATAAAATCTAGTTCACTTACTATATAATGAATTTCATCTAATTTTTCAATAGAATAATAACTTTTTGATAATCTATTACCATTCTCATCAGCAAAATAATATTTAGTTGCAGCTTGATTATTATCAACTATTCCTATATTATTTAATACTGATTTTTCTTCTTTTAATATTTGAATACCTAACTGGTTATTATTAGTTAATTTATTCATAATGTACTCCTGTTCTGATTGTTATTATTTGAATTTAGAATTTTTTTTGCTTAACACAGGTGCTTTTTCTTCTATAACATTATCATCAATTTCTTCATTTATATATACACATAAATTAGCAACATTTCGATCAATAGATGTTTGCCTATCGATTTCCTCTCTTATTTTAAATTCTTCATCGCTTACTTTTAATATCTTTAATAAGTCATTAGCAACAATAGATAAATCTTTTTTTTCAACTGATTCATTTATTCTTTCAATTTCATCAGGGCTTCCGGTTTTTACTTTAAAGCCTCTTTCCTTCATCAATAAATCAGCAACATCATATAATATTCCCTCTATTTTTAAATCTCTATAATTTTGTCCAAGTCCACTTAAAATATATGAAGGCCATGGTCTTCTATTATGTGAAAGATGAAAATCAACACATTCATTTACTCTACTCATTAAAAGTCTTACATAATCATAAACGTTCGGAACTTCAAATCCAAGACTTTGCATATGATAATTAATTAAAAAGTATTGTTTTATTTCTTCACCTAAAAATTTAACATAAGATAACATTTGAAAATATTCTTCTTCTTTAATATTTCTTCTATCGTAAGACTTGCCATTTACTCTTGTGATTAAAGAATTCCCTTGATTATTTTCCATAATTTCAATACGGTTAGATAAATCTATAATCTGTTTCAATGTAAAATTTTCAAATGGATAATCAAATCCATCTTCAAATGGCATTGAACCAGTAAAATTACTGTATTCATAATACTTTTGTCTTACAAAAGATTCTATATTCAAATATCTTGAGTAGTCCACAAGTTCAACGCCGATAGTATTATAATTTTTATCAAATAATACAAATAGTGCAAGTGTGGGAGTACTTAATAAAATTACATCATCATAAATTTCACAATTTTCACAATCTAATCCATATACACCACATCTTTGTCTAAATTTTATATCATTTATAATTTCTTCTCTTGTCATATATATACCTCCCTATTTTAACAATTTTTTAACAAGAACTTTTCTACTTTTTTCTTCAATTTCATTTAATTTTGCACCTGCAAGATCAAATACTTTTATAACTTCTGTTGGAGCACCTATTCTACAATACCTCTCTAATAAAACATTATCACAATTAATCATCATTGTATCTCCTACTCTCTTTACTAGAAATGGATATTCTTCACAAAAACCTGAAAATGAATTATTATTTCCATTAGTATAATATCCTTCAGGTAATAAGCTATCTACAATATGCCAATAATGACAAACTTGCCCTATAGTCAAATATTCTCTATTAGTAGAAATTAATGCATTACCTATAATTAATCTTTCTGATATTTTTTTTACAATACTCTACTCCTCTATTTTAATTATTCTTATTAGAAATTATTATTTTGGATCTATACACTCTGTAACAACTATAAAAGATTTAAACTTGTTTAAAGTACAAAATGATACTATTCCTAGTAAAATATTTCCTAGCATAACAAACTCCTTTCTGATGCTTCTATCTATAATATTTATATCTCTCTTTTTTAGGAACTAATTTTTTTATTGATTGTATTTCTTCCTTTAATCTTAATTCACTATCTGGAACAAAAAATTCATTTTGTTTTTGTTCAACATACATCTTTTTATCTTGATCATAAATCATTTTAGGTATCTGAAAAATATTAAAATCATTTAACAAATAATTGTAAAAAGTTTCATAAAGTCTAAATTCTGATGTGGTTATAGTTCTAGGAATTCTTTCTACTGAATGATAGCCTAAATAACTTATAAAAACTTCTTTTAATAAATTTAGTAATTGAATGTTTATATAACGCTCGTATTGGTAGTCATAATGATAATAAGATGGGGTTCTATTTTTATATTGTTCTGGCGTTTCATTTTCTTTCTTTGGATACAAGTCTAAACACTTTTTATAAATTGGAGCAAAATCATCAGCAACAAATTGATATCCACACTTTAATCGAATGTATCTGCCCAAACCTTTATTAAAGGTATCATTTTCATAGCAATTCTTAAAAAACTGCAATAAATCTCTATCCATTATTTCAAATTTATCGGAAGTATCCCCATATTTTCGATCATGAGAAAAAGTATTATTAAAGTTATTTAAATTTTTATTAATACTTTTAAGACGAGATTTTCCAAGTTCTCTTTCATTATTATCTCCTTTTTCTGGTTCTCCATATAAAATTAATCCTTCCATATCATATTCTTGATAACGAATATAAAAGAATCGTTTAAATAACTCAGTAGTTGGATTATTATCATGTCCTCCTAAACCAAATGGTAACGAATAGTCAATAGATGTTCCTTTAGGATTTAAATATCCAACAAAATTTGCATATTTAAAATTTTCAGGAGTAATATCACCATCATTTATTATTCTTTCATCAAAAGGTAATGTCATAAGCGCCTCCATTTTGTATTATTTTTTTAAAATCATTTGTTTTACATCAGATATTCTTTTATTATATTGAGAAAAACAATCTATTATACCTTCTATAGATACACCACTAGATAAAACTGTCACAGAATTTTCTCCTTCACAAATATAACTATTTTGAGAACAAAATGGTTTAGTTGGAATAAAAGTATCAATTGTTAATCCGATTTCTTTTTCTAAT
>JAZTXB010000023.1:0-7809 GCA_045636225.1 Bacilli bacterium | reverse complement strand
AATAAATTTAAATAATAAAACAATAATCAAAAATGAAAAGGGCAAATTAGCATTTGGTGATGATATAGTTAGTGGAGAACAAGAGGAAGAATTATCACCAGGATTATATGATGAAAATGATAATTTAATAATGTCTTGGGAAGAGTTAATAAATAAGCCAATTACTTATGAAGTGGTGGTAGATATAGATCCTGACACTTTAGAACAAATTTATGGAACAGAAACTTCTACAATATTAAATGTAGATGAATACGGAGTATTGAGAACTGCTTTTGATCAAAAAAAAGGGAGAAGTGCTAGTGCCGAATATCTTGTAGGAAAATTAGTAATAGATGAAAGTGTGACAGAAATTGAGTATTGGGCATTTTATTATGCTGGTTTAACTGAGGTAATAATCCCATCAAGTGTAACAAGTATAGGGCCGGAAGCTTTTTCTGAATGTACAAGTTTAACATCAGTAACAATTCCAGAAGGTGTAACAATCATTGCTGAAAGTATATTTTATGGATGTACAAGTTTAACATCTATAACAATTCCATCAAGTGTAACAATCATAGACAGAAATGCATTTAGAGACTGTACAGGTTTAACATCTATAACAATTCCATCAAGTGTAACAATCATAGACAGAAATGCATTTAGAGACTGTACAGGTTTAGCAACTATTAACTACAAAGGAACAGAAGAAAATTGGAGTGTTATTGATAAAAGTGATGATTGGGATAGCGGTACCCCTTCAAATAAAGTAATAAATTATAATTATGCAGGATAAAAGACTGAATTTAACTATTAAAAAAATAATATTCAAACAAAAATTACAAATTGATATTGAGCTTTTTTCTCTTATTAGATTAGTTTTAATTGCGCGTGTTGTTTGTACATAACTACGTGTATAATGACGGATATAATGGTGCCTGTCTAGTAATAAATATAAAACTATAATTAAAAGATAGATTTTTCTATCTTTTTTTAGTATAATCTTTTTGGAAGTGATTTTATGGTTTATTTAGATTATAGTGCTACAACCCCTACAAATGAAGAAGTACTTGATTCATTTATTAAAGGTTCTAAAGAATATATAGGAAATCCTAATTCGTTGCACGCACTTGGGATTAAATCTTATAATTTAATAGAAAGTGCAAGCAAGCAAGTTGCTAATTTACTTAATGTTAATGTTAGTGAAATTATATATACAAGTGGTGCTAGTGAATCTAATAATCTTGCTATAAAAGGTATATGTGAAAAGTATAAAAATAGAGGCAGGCATATTATAACAACACCTTTAGAACATTCATCAGTATATGGACCTATAGATTATTTAAAAGATAATGGATTTGAAGTAGATTATGTTAAAATAAATAGTAATGGTCTAGTAGATTTAGATGATTTAAAAAATATTATTAGAGATGATACAATACTTGTTAGTATTGCTTCTGTAAATAGTGAAATAGGTATATTACAGCCTATAGAAGAAATAGCTAAAATAATAAAAGAATATCCAAAATGTTTTTTTCACAGTGATATGACGCAAGCTATAGGAAAAGTTAATATAGATATAAAGAATGTAGATTTAGTAAGTTTCTCTGCTCATAAGTTTTATGGTATAAAAGGAATAGGGGTACTTATTAAAAATGATAAAATAGAACTTACTCCTTTAATACATGGTGGAAAGAGTACAACAAATTATAGAAGCGGTACTCCAACACTACCATTAATAGTTTCTATTAGTAAAGCGCTTCGTCTTGCTTTAACTGATATTGATAAAAAATATAGTTATGTAAAAGAATTAAATAAAACATTAAAAAATGAATTGGTTAAATTAGACAAAGTAAAAATAAATAGTAATGATAACTCAATTCCTCATATTCTCAATATAAGTATAATAGGTGTTAAACCAGAAACAATGCAACATGCACTTGAAAAATATGGTATATATGTATCAACTCAAAGTGCTTGTAGTGAAGCTGGTGCTAAATCAAAAGCTGTATATGCTTTAACTAATAATATTGAACTTGCTTCTTCTAGTATTAGAATTAGTTTATCTCATCTAACTAAGGAAGAAGAAATTACTTATTTTATAGATAAATTTAAAATATGTTACAACGAACTTACAAATTTAAGATAAATAACCGAAAGGTTATTTTTTTACTTGTTTCGACATTGCTCTATATTATAATATAAAATATAGACAAAGAGGGATAATATGAAAAAAGAAATATATGAAGTAAAAAATTCTATATATGTGGGTATATGTATATACAAAAATATAAATTATTTATTAACAGAGGCATTTGATGAGTTATTAATTGATGAAGATAAAAAGTATCTTAGTCTTTATTTAGGATTGCTTAATACTGATAATCATATAAGTAAAAGTTTAAATATATCTTATCATAAGCTCAATAAACAAATTGATTATGATGAATTAGAACATGATGAATACATTAAATTATATGATAAATATTTTTTTGATATTTTACGAAATATGGATTTTTGTTCTATTGATAGTTTTTTTGAATTGTTGATTAGTAAAGATATAGTACAACTTTTTAACAGAATTTTATCAATAAATACGGACTGTATAATAAAAAAAAGTAATAAACAATTAGTAAAAAAATAAAATATAATAGGTGATAATATGCCTATTGTTGGAATAATTACAAGAGAATCAACAAGTGAGGAAGGTCATAAAATTAATATAATTTATAGTGATATAGAAAAGAGTATAATAAATAATGGAGGCATTCCTGTAGGTATAACTCTTTATTCTAATTATAAAGAATTAATTAATTTGTGTGATGGGATTATTTTTCAAGGTGGAGATGATTTTGAAAAATATGATATGGATGCATTAAAATATATTTACGATATAAATAAACCTGTGCTTGGAATATGTTTAGGTATGCAACTGATGGGTTCACTTTTTAATGGTAATATGTTAGAAGTAAATAATCATAAGAAAAAAATATCTTATGTACATAGTGTTACTATAAACAGAAATTCTATACTTTATAATATTTTTAAAACTAATAATATAAAGGTAAATAGTAGACATAAATCAGTTATAAAAAATACTAAATTAAAGATAAGTGCTATAAGTAATGATGGACATATAGAAGCACTCGAAGATTCAAGTAAAAAATTTTTTGTAGGAGTACAGTGGCATCCAGAATCTATGATAACTTATGATGATAATCAGAATAAATTATTTAAATATTTTATAAAGTGTTTAAAAAGAATATAATTTTTTATTTATATTTCTTTTTATTTGACAAAACATATTGTTTTTTGATATTATTTAATTGGTAAGAGGTGAGTTATATGGATAAAGCATTAAGTAAAATTCAGGAATTAGAACAAGAGTTACAAAAAATAGAAGGGGAAAATTCCGAAAATGATGAAAAAATAGTCAGTTTGGTAGAAGAGTATTGTGATTTAGAATATGAAATAGAGGATTTACAAAATGAAAATAAGCTTTTAAAGGATAAGAAAAAAAATATAGAAGAAGTTCCTAAGAAAAGAAAAATTAATAAACAAAATTTGATTAAGGTATTATTATTATTCTATACATTAATTGTATTAATAGGATGTGGATTAGGTTCATTCTTGGTTTACCTTGGAGTGACTTCATTAATTATGGCGTCTTCGTATAGCGTGATTATTCCTTTATTATTTAACGCTATAAATAAAAAATATCCAATTGAAAACTTAGATTCTATTGAAAATAGTATATTAAAAAATAATTCAGAACTAAATATTTTAAAAAATAAAAAGAAAGAATTAGATGAAAAAATGGACTGCTTGCAAGATATTAGAACTAATTATAAAGATGAAATAAAAGATTTAAAACAACAGATACTTTCTATAATGTCATTAAGGAATAAAGTTATAGAAGAATTTTGTAAAGATAATTTAGAGTTAGATAAAAAAATAGATAGTGTTTATGAAAATGAAGAAATAGAAAAAGTAAAAGTAAAAGAAAAAGTAGTAAAATAATTGCTACCTTTTTTGATTAATGTAGTAGGGATTTATATGAGTACAGAATTAGAATTGCTAAAAGAATTAAAATTAAAATTGAATGAATTAAGAAATGAAGAATTAAAAAATGAAGAAGCATTGAATTTTGCATATGGCGATAAGTGTATTATAGAAAAAGAGTGTAATTTTATTGAAAAACGTTTGAAGAAATTGACAAATATTGCAAATTCATCTGAAAAATTAGAAGAAGAAATATCTCAAACAATTAAATCACTTTTTTTAGCTTTTATAGCTACAATTGCACTTATACTGGCTATAAGTATTATGACGAGACCTAGTATTGCTCTTGTTTTAAAAGTTTTAGGAATAGCTTTGGGTGCAAATTTAGGTGGAGCGACATTGTTTCTTATACCAATTCTTTTTAATATTAAACTAAAAAAGAATTACCAAAAATCATTAAATGTAGAAAAACAAATAAAAGAGCAAACTGTTAATTTAGAAAAAAGTAAAAGTGAGAAAAATGAAATTAATAATAAAATAAGTAGTTTAGAACAAATAAAAGCAAATTTACAACAACAGATTAAAATAACAGTTGAAAAACTAAATTTTATAGAAAATAAAGAAACTGATGTAATTATAGAACATTATAAAGATGTTGAAGAATTAGAAAAAATACTAGGCGATGAATGTAATATACAAAAAATAAAGAAATAGTATACGATACTATTTTTTTCTTGCTCAAAAATAATAACTAATGTATAATATTTCTTGGGTGATTTATTATGGATAAAATTATAATAAAAGGTGCTAGAGAGAATAATTTAAAAAATATAGATTTAGAACTTCCTAAAAATAAACTTATTGTAATGACAGGAGTATCAGGTAGCGGTAAAAGTAGTCTTGCTTTTGATACTATTTATGCTGAAGGACAAAGAAGATATGTTGAAAGTTTAAGTGCTTATGCAAGGCAGTTTTTAGGTGGTACTGATAAACCTGATGTAGATAGTATAGAAGGATTAAGCCCAAGTATTAGTATAGATCAAAAAACGACGAACAATAATCCTAGAAGTACAGTAGGAACTGTTACTGAAATATATGATTATTTTAGATTGTTATTTGCTAGAATAGGTGTGCCTTATTGCCCAGTACATAATAAACCTATATCTAGTCAAAGTATTGAAGAGATGACTAATCAAGTATTAGACCTTGAATTAGGTACTAAAATAAGAGTTCTTTCTCCTGTAGTATATGGAGAAAAAGGAACTTTTAAAGAATTACTTGAAGATTTACAAAAAGAAGGATATTCAAGAGTTAGAATAGATAATGAAGAATATGAAATTAGTGAAGAAATAAATTTAGAGAAAACTAAAAAACATAATATAGAAGTAGTAATAGATAGGTTAATAATAAAAGAAGATATTAGAAGTAGGTTGTATGAAGCTATAGAACTTGCTTGTAAACTATCAAAAGGAAAATGTGTTATTGATGTAGTTGGTGGACAGGAGATAGTTATGAGTGAAAAATATGCGTGTCCAGATTGTGATTTTTCGCTTCCAGAACTAGAGCCAAGATTATTTAGTTTTAATGCGCCTTATGGAGCATGTCCAGATTGTAATGGACTTGGATTTAAACAAAAAATAGATGAAGATTTAATAATCCCGGATAAAACTAAGTCTATTAATGAAGGAGCTATAGTTGCATTTAATATGGATGCATCAATATCGTTTACTCAAATAAATACACTTGCTAAGCATTATAATATAGATTTAAATAAACCTATAAAAGATTTAACAAAAGGGGAATTAAATTTAATATTATATGGTTCAGATAAGCCACTTGAATTTAATTATGTATCTAGTAATGGAAATACTAGAAATACTACTGATTATTTTGAAGGAATAATAAATAATTTAGAAAGAAGATATATAGAAACAAAAAGTGGTTGGATTAGAGAATGGCTTGATAAGTTTATGATGGAACTTCCATGTACCACATGCTCGGGAGCTAGACTTAATAATTCAGTACTTGCGGTTAAAATAAATCATAAAAATATTTATGAAATGACAAAAATGTCTATAGGAGAGTTATATAATTTTTTAGATGATTTAAAACTTAATAAAGAACAAGCAAAAATATCTGAACTTATATTAAAAGAAATAAAAGATAGATTAAACTTTTTAATTAATGTAGGTCTTAGTTATTTAACTCTTGATAGAATGGCAGGAACATTATCAGGTGGAGAAGCAGGTAGAATTAGACTTGCTACTCAAATAGGTTCTCGTCTTACTGGAGTATTATATGTACTTGATGAACCTAGTATAGGCCTTCATCAAAGAGATAATACAAGATTAATCAATTCGCTTTTAGCGATGAGAGATTTAGGTAATACTTTAGTAGTAGTAGAACACGATACAGACACAATGATTGCTGCTGACTATCTAGTAGATATTGGTCCTCTTGCAGGTATTCATGGTGGACAGGTAGTAGCTTCAGGTACTCCACAGGAAGTTATGAAAAATGAAAATAGTTTAACTGGTAAATATTTAAGCGGTAAAGAAAAAATAGAAGTACCTAAAAAACGTAGAAAAGGTAATAATAAATATTTAGAAGTAAAAGGTGCTAGCGAAAATAATTTAAAGAATGTTAAAGTTAAAGTACCTCTTGGTAAATTTGTATGTGTAACTGGTGTTTCTGGTAGTGGAAAAAGTAGTTTAGTAAATGAAATAATATATAAAGCAGTTCATAGTAATCTTTATAAAACTAAAGTAAAACCTGGTAAGCATAAAGAAATAAAAGGTTTAGAAAATATAGATAAGGTAATTGATATATCACAATCTCCAATAGGTAGAACTCCAAGAAGTAATCCAGCAACTTATGTAGGTGTATTTGATGACGTAAGAGATGTGTTTGCTAATACTAAAGAAGCTAAAATACGTGGTTATGATAAAGGAAGATTCTCGTTTAATGTAAAAGGTGGAAGATGTGAAGCTTGCTGGGGTGATGGTGTTAAGAAAATAGAAATGCATTTCTTACCAGATGTTTACGTTCCTTGTGAAGTGTGTCATGGTACTCGCTATAATAGAGAAACTCTTCAAATAAAATATAAAGGAAAAAGTATTTATGATGTACTTGAGATGAATGTAGAAGAAGCTTTAGAGTTCTTTAAGAATATTCCAAAAGTAAAAGATAAATTACAAGTAATGATGGATGTAGGTCTTTCATATATTAAATTAGGTCAAAGTGCTCCAACACTTTCTGGAGGAGAAGCAGGACGTATTAAACTTGCTAAAGAATTACAAAAGAAACCTACTGGGAAGAGTTTATTTATATTAGATGAACCAACTACTGGGCTTCATACACACGACATAAAGAAATTACTTGAAATATTAAATAGAATAGTAGATAATGGTGATACAGTACTTGTTATAGAACATAATCTAGATGTTATTAAAGTAGCTGATCATATTATAGATTTAGGACCAGAAGGAGGTTCTGGTGGTGGTACTATAATTGCAGAAGGTACTCCAGAAGAAATTGTTAAAGTTAAAGAAAGTTATACAGGACAGTATTTGAAAGGTATGTTAAAATGAAAATAAATTATGAATATACAAGAGATGAATATAAAAAATATTTATTAAAAAGTAGAATTATAAATAATATAGTTTTATTTATAATAGGGATAGCTGTATATTTATATTTTTCTCACAATAAAGTATCTTTAATGTATTTACCACTTTATATGATAGGTCTTATAATAATTATATTTATATTAAATATATTATATGTATGGGCATCATTTAAAGCTAGTGATTTATTAAATTATAATTTATA
>JAZTXB010000022.1:0-6173 GCA_045636225.1 Bacilli bacterium | reverse complement strand
ATTATATCCTTACTAGTTAATTTAACTATAATTTTATTAGAATCAAAATGACCAATATCAATATAATTAGTAATATTAATTTTATTATTTACTATAATTATTTTTGTATCACTATCAAGTATATAAGACCTAATACCACTCATTATATTCACAATATCACCTATATAATTTTATTATTTATAATAAAAAAAATACGAATAATCGTATTATATTTTTTCTTTTTTTAAAACTTTTCTTATATAACAATCACCACATAAAGGTTCATACTTTGCATCTATTCCATCGATAGCAACTTCCTCACCATCCCATGCATATTCACCTTTTATTAATCTAGCATTAAATTTAGCTTTTTTCCCGCACCTACAAATAGTCGCAAGTTCTTCAAGTTCATCTGCATATTCTAAAACAGCTTTACTACCTTCAAAAAGTTCACCTTTAAAATTTGTTTTTAATCCATAACAAATTACAGGAATATTACCAAGTTTTGAAATCATCCATAATTCCTTAATTTGATGTTTAGGCATAAACTGAACTTCATCTACTAATATACAGTTTATTCCTTCTAACCTTATATTATCTATGATATTTTGTTCAGGTGCTATAAGTAAATCTACTTCCCTTTCTACGCCTAATCTAGATACAATATTTTTATCTCCTTTTTTATCTATAGAAGATTTTATAACTATAACATTCATTCCTTTTTCTTCATAATTATGAGCAACCTGTAAAAGTGCAGTCGTTTTACCACAATTCATTGCTCCAAATCTAAAATACATCTTTGACATAAATCCTACTTTCTAGCTCTTGGATGAGCATTTAAATATATATTTCTTATTTTTTCGTTAGTTAAATGCGTATAAATTTGAGTCGTAGATAAATTCTCATGTCCTAAAAGTTCCTGAACACTTCTTAAATCAGCACCCTCATGTATCATATGAGTAGCAAACGTATGCCTTAAAACGTGAGGAGATATTTTCATTTCAATACCAGCTATTTCACTTGCATCATCTACAATTTTCCTTATTTCTCTATCACTTATTTTTTTACCTGTCTTGCTTAAAAATAAATAATCTAAATTGTTTATATTTAATTTACTATAACTTTTTTTAAAATATAAATTAAGAAGTTCCATGCACCTACTTCCAAAGTACACTATTCTTTCCTTATTTCCTTTACCAACTATTTTAATAGATTTATTAGAGATAGAAAGATCTAATAATTTAATATCTACTATTTCCCCTACTCGAATACCTGTAGAGTAAAGAAATTCTAAAATCAAAGAATTTCTAATACCAATATAATTATTTACATCATAAGCACAAAGTAATTTTTCGATATCAGAAAAATTAAGATATTTAGGTAATTTTTTATCTAATTTTGGATTAGAAATAAGCAGCATTGGATTATTTTTAATTATATTATTATTTTTTAAGTATTTAAAAAAACTTCTAAGAGAACTTGTCTGTCTCGAAATTGTTTTATTATTATATTTAGACTCATGTAAAAAATTTATATATAATCTTATGTCCCCATATTCGATACAACTATATTCTCTTATATTATTGTCATTTAAAAATTCTAAAAACAAATCTAAATCCTTCAAATAACCTTCAGTAGTTAAATTAGAATAATTTTTTTCAAAACTTAATTCCTCTATAAATTTCAAAATATATTCCCTCATTTAAAACGCCCTCTACTATCATAATTAAATTATATCAAAAGAACATTTGTTTGTAAATCTTTTTTTATTAAAAATAAAAAAAGAATAGTAAATACTATTCTTGGTTCTATAATAAATAGTGTTGGTGAAAACTTGACACTATTTTTAAATTTATTAAAAAAGAGTCATTTCAGAAACTTTATGATACAATGTGATTGGATAAAAAATACATTGAAAGGATCTGATTAAATGACTCATACTGATTATACTAAAAATATTTTAAATATTAAAGATGAAAATATAAAATTTTATGAAAATTGTTTAGAAAATGTTAATATTAATGGAATTGATACTAAAATATTTAAAGGATATCTAACTTATAAACCCTTCTTTTGTCCTAACTGTGGCGTTATTAATGAATCTAATGATGATATTATTAAATGGGATTGGAAACGCAATTGTAAAGTTGTTTTACCTAAGGTATCTAATTATAATACTATCCTTATGTTAGATAAACAAAGATTCTACTGTAAACATTGCCACTCTACTTTTATTGCCGAATCTAATGAAATTAATAAATACTGTAATATTTCTAATAATACTAAACTTTCTATCAAACTTGATTTAATGAATAAAATTAGTGAAAAAGATATTGCTTTAAGAAATAATGTTTCTCATAATACTGTTAATAGAATTATTCATGAATTATCTTCTAAAACTGTTTTACCTCAAGCTGGTATTTTACCTGATATTATTAATATTGATGAATTTAAAGCTACTAACGATACTGTTGGGAAAATGGCTTTAATTATTACTAATAATAAAAACCGTAAAGTGTTTGATATATTACCTTCTAGAAAATCTAATTATATTAAAAATTATTTCTTTAAATTCCCTAGAAAACAAAGATTAAAAGTTAAATTCGTTATTATTGATTTATTTGGTCCTTATTATCATTTATTAAAATCTATATTTCCTAAAGCTACTATTATATCTGATAGATTCCATGTTGTTGCTTTAGCTAATACTGCTTTTAAATGTACTAGAGTTCAGATTATGAAGAAAGATAAAAAGAATTATAATAAACTTAAACATTATTGGAAATCTCTACAAAAATGTGAACTAGATTTAGACAAGACTAATAAACATTATTCTAAACACTTTGGTAAATATATTACTGAATATGATATTGTTCAATATTTAATAAACACTAATAAAATATTAAAGGAAACTTATAATGTTTACCAAGGTATCATTAAATCTATTAGAAATAAAGACATTAATTTATTTATTAAAATTATTTCATCTAAACATAACAATATTTCTGATTATATGAAAACTACTCTTAAAACTTATAATGAATTTAAACCATTTATTGTTAATTCACTTAAGTTTGAATATAATAATGGTCTTATTGAAGGTACAAATAATTTAATTAAATGTATTAAAAGAATTGCTTTTGGTTTTAAATCTTTCTATCATTTTAAAACAAGAATTTTACTTATTACTGGTATTTATAAATATGCATAAAAAAAGGAAGTCTTTTGACCTCCTCTCAATCTCATTTATCATTAGTTTTTGGTTCCACCAACACTATTTGACAAAGAGCCGTTTTTAATCTTCATCTGCTCCATATTTTATTTCAACAATTAATGAATAAAGTTCGTATACAAATATCAGAAAACTTGGGACTAGAACTATAAATAAAAATCCCCATTTTGATTCTACTATTGATAAATATGTTCCAATATCTTCATAAACCTTTTTAGGTGTTCCTGCAATAAACTCAAGTGAATAATTTGAACCATTTTCAAAAGAAATCGCTTCTTCTTCTGGATAAATATTACCTATTCTACCTAAATCAATACTAACATTCCCTTTTGAATCAACTCTATAAGTAAATAGTTCCTCACTTATTTCCATTTTATCAATTTTCTTTTTTTCAACTAATACAAGATCACCTTTATTATAATTTTCATTTGCGATTTCATCATTTATTATTATCATTGATGTTGAGCCAAATTCAGTTACTCCATAATCATTAAAATTTAGTAATAAAACTGTCATCACTATTACAAACGAAAAATATACAACCATTAAAATTCCTAAAATGGCACTTTTTATTATTTTTAATGCTTTCATACACTCACCTACCTTTATATTAACATAAATTAAATATTATATCAATATTTTTCAACAATCTTTTTCTACTATAGAAAAATTATTTACAGAGTATTCTTTTGTTAAATCTAATCTAAAAAAATTAAAATTTATACTACTATTTTTTTTAATATTAAAATTAATTTTATTTATTTTATTGTTAGAATCAACTTCAAATTCATATCCATCTGTATCACTTATCAACAAATATTCTTCTGCATCAAAAGATAAAGAAAAACATCTATCTGTACTTGTTTTATTTATAATTGTTAATTCATCATATTCTGAAAATTTTTGATACACCAAATCATAAGTAGAATCAGTTATATCTACCTTATTTAAATTAAATATACCTGTTAAAGTCTTTTTGTATGGTTTGGTGCTTTCAGCTATTATTTTTACACTTACTTCATTAATGTTTTTTGTAGGATCTGTCAAAAACAAATTAAAATTATTTGTTTTTGTAATAAGCTCCTGAGTCCAATTATAACCACCAATTTCACATTCTGCCTTTGTTAATTTACTTACATCAGTTTCATCAAGTTCATTAACACATTTTTCAACATTTGATAAAGTCCCTTCAAAAGAAGAAGATTCCAAATTATTTATTTTACATCCAATATATTTTGATTCTTCTCCTAACACTTCACAAGTTACTTTATATGAAATATCAAACTCTGAGATATGTTCTGAATTTTGATTATTTCTTAAATCAAAAGAAATATCACTGCCATCCCAATCAAGTATTGAATTTTTTTTAGTATTGATTTCCAATAAATCACTTTCAAAATAAAACTCTCTTGATTTTAAATAATAATTCCACACCGAATTATATACGTATTTTGATGAGGTTATAGCAATAGTGGAAATTACAACAAGTAATGAAACTATTATTATTGCATTAATTTTACTATTTTTTTTCATATAATAACCTCCTATATTTTTTGCCAACTTTCTATTTCAATATTTATATAATCAACTAAATTTGAATATGAAATATCATTATACTCTATAGGAAATCCTATTTTTAATTTATAATCATTTACTTCTTCTTCAGTCTTTTTCAAAGTTTCTATAGGCATATTACAAATTAATTCATTTTCAGAATTTCTAGTCACAGTCTCATCACAATTACCTATTAATTTTTCAGTTTCTCCTTCTATTTTATATAAATTTATAGTAAGAGGCATAAAATGATAGGTCTTAATTCTAAGTTGATATTCCACTGTTACATCACTTATTTTTTCTCCTTTAGAATTTGTTACCGAAAATAAATATTCTTTCTCATCGCCAGGAACTAAATTATTTATATCAAGTTCTATATAATCAACTTTATTCGTTTCAAATACAAAACTCGCAATTCCTTGATTTGTTGATTTAAAATCAGCTTTTGAATTAAAAAAGGAATAAGTAACCCCCGAGAAGAAAGTAACTACAATTGCTAAAAACATTATTAAAATTATTTTCTTTTTCATAACTTATCCCCTCTACCTTACTATAAAATATTTTTGTATTTCGCTTATTTTTTTTGTTCCATCATATAATTCAAAAACATATTTATATCCATTATTATTTAATGTATTTGGAATTAAATTTAAATTAAATACTGGATTTTCGACAGAAATAGAGTATTGTTTGTTAGATAGTGAAACTAAAGTATCATTTGTATATTCACTTAAATCTATTAATGTATAATCTTGATTATATGCTGTTAAATTAGTTTTCTCATATAAAGAGAGTTTAATAATCGGAGATACTAAATCACCATTATATGCAATATTAAAAGATGTTAAATGTTTTTCTAAATCCTTATCTAGCATTATACTCTCAGCATTCATTTGTACATCAAAATTATAGTTAAGTATTGATTCAATTTGGTCCTCTACAACTAGAGGGATAATTATTTCATCACTTTGTAATGAATCATAATAATATCCATCATCCGATATAAAACTATTTATTTTAATATAATATGTTCCATTTGCTAAACCGCTACTATTTTCTTTTGTTTTTATTTTCAAAGATTTAAACGAAGAATCAGTTACATTACCTAAATTAATTTTTATTAAATTATTCGAATCAGCAAAATATTCTCTACCATCCATTTCAAATAATATATTATTTAAGAATTGTTTATTTATAACTTCATTTTCTTGATTATATAATTGTATTATTATTCCCGAATTCTTATTTTCGAATGTTGTATCAATTATATATTTTTCATTTATCATGGAATAAGTATTTAAATTAGTAAAATTTATATTTGTCTCAGAATTACTATTATAATAAATTATTTGATTATTATAATCACTAATCAATTTATGAGTTGTTGTAACTTCATTATCATTTACAA
>JAZTXB010000021.1:0-2307 GCA_045636225.1 Bacilli bacterium | reverse complement strand
TAGGACAATTCAATATAAATAATTTAGAATGGACTATTGCGGTGTTAAAGAAAGCTCAAGAATTAAATAGTCCAGTTATATTAGGTGTAAGCCAGGGGGCAGCTAAATATATGTGTGGATTTAATGTGGTTAGTGCAATGGTAAAAGAATTAATAGAATCTTTAAACATAACTGTTCCAGTAGCATTACATTTAGATCATGGAGATAGTTTTGAGGCTTGTAAGAGCGCTATTGATGCTGGATTTACTTCGGTTATGATAGATGCTTCTCATTACTCATATCAAGAAAATGTTAAAATAACGAAAGAAGTAGTTGAATATGCTAAAAAATATAACGTTAGTGTGGAAGCTGAACTTGGTAGAGTTGGTGGACAAGAAGATAATGTTGTCAGCCAAGGCGTAGTGTATGCTGATGTAAATGAGTGTGCAAAGTTTGTAAACGATACAGGAGTTGATTGTTTAGCACCAGCTTTAGGTTCTGTTCATGGTCCATATAAAGGAGAGCCTAAATTAGGATTTAAAGAAATGCTAGAAATAAAAGAAGCAGCAAACAAACCTCTAGTTTTACATGGAGGAAGTGGAATACCTGATTATCAAATTAAGGAAGCTATTTCTAGAGGAACATGTAAAATTAACGTTAATACAGAATGCCAACAAGAGTGGACTAAGTTAGTAAGAGAAACTTTAAAAGACAACGAAGAAGTTTATGATCCAAGAAAGATTATAAAAGCAGGGGAAAAGGCTTTAAAGAAAGTTGTTAGAGATAAAATATTCTTGTTTGGTTCTAATGAAAAAGCGTAGGAGGTTATGGTATGATAAGATTAAAGATTGAAGGTAATAGAAAATTAAGTGGAACTATTAAAGTTAGTGGTGCTAAAAATAGTGCAGTTGCATTAATACCTGCATCTATACTTTCTGATGAAGTTGTAAAAATAGATAATATTCCAGATATTTCAGATATAGATGCACTAAAAGAAATATTAAATTATTTGGGAGCTAAGATAAGCCTTAAGGATGGAATTATAACTATAGATTCAACTACAATAAAAAACAAAGAAATTCCAAAAGAAATATCTAGTAAACTTAGAGCATCATATTATTTTATGTCAGCACTTTTAGGTAAATATAAATATGTCGAAATGTATTTTCCTGGTGGATGTAAAATAGGTGCTAGACCAATTGATCAAACGTTAAAGGGTTTTAAAGCACTTGGTGCAAATATAATTGAGGAAGATAATAAATTTATAATAAGTGCTGAAGAATTAAGAGGTGGGCATGTTTATTTAGATATGCCTAGTGTAGGTGCTACAATAAATACTATGTTAGTTGCAGTTAAAGCTAAAGGTCTAACGATTATAGAGAATGCAGCAAAAGAACCTGAAATAGTAAATGTAGCAACTTTTCTAAATAATATGGGAGCTAAAATAACTGGAGCTGGAACAAGTGAAATAAGAATCAGGGGTGTAGAACACTTACGTGGATGTTTTGCAGAAGTAATTCCTGATAGAATAGAAACAGGAACTTATATAATAGCAGGAGCTATGCTAGGTGAAAATTTAAAAATAGAAAATATAATACCAGACCATGTTGAGGCTTTGATTTTAAAATTAAAGGAAATGGGTGTAAAATTAGAACTTGGAAAAGACTATGTAATATTAAACAAAGCAGAAAAATTAAAACCAGTAAATGTTAAAACACAAGGTTATCCTGGCTTTCCAACAGATTTACAACAACCATTAACTACTTTATTAACTCAATGTACAGGTGTATCTAAATTAGAAGAAACAATATATGAGAATAGATTCCAAAACGTCCCTTATTTAGTAGAAATGGGAGCTAATATAGAAATTATAGGTAAAAAAATAAAAGTTAGTGGTCCTGCTACTTTAGAGGGAAAAACAGTAACAGCAACAGATTTACGTGCTGGAGCTTGTTTAGTACTTGCTGGCTTAATAGCAAACGGAACTACAACAATCAATGATATAGAACATGTTTTAAGAGGTTACGAAAATATAATTGAAAAATTAAATAATGTAGGTGCTAAAATATCTCTTGAATAAATATAATTAAGTAGCTAGGCTACTTTTTTTGTGGGGGTATAAATATGAAAAAAATATTAATTACTGGTGTTGTTTTTGTACTGATTTTCATAATATATTACTTTAATGTAAATAAAAATATATATTATGCATCTATAGGTGATCAATTAGCTAGTGGAATAAATAATTTTAATAAAGTAGATAATAATTATAGTAATAATATAAGAAAATATTATAGAAAAAGTTTATCTAATTATTTAAATTATTAC
>JAZTXB010000020.1:0-2886 GCA_045636225.1 Bacilli bacterium | reverse complement strand
TAAGTATCCATTAGTTGTTATATTTATTTTAAAATCTTTACTAGCTAAATCAATTAATTCATTTATTTTAGGATGAATAAGTGGTTCTCCAAGTACATGAAAATATAAATAATCAGTATAATCTTTTACTTTTTCTAATAAAATTTTAAATTCATCAGTGCTAATAAATTTGCACTTACGATCGTTTTTTATACAAAACTTACAATTTAAATTACACGCATTAGTTATTTCTATATATATTTTTTTAAATCTTTTTTTCATAATATCACACATAAATTATAACATTAAAACAAATAAAAAACTAGTTTCCTAGTTTATAATTTTTTTTTGCTATTTATTTGTTCATTTATTTTTTCGTATTGTTGAGGATTATCTAAAACACTTTCATATATGTTGAATAAATTATCCCTAAGTCCTAATTCTTTCCTAGCTTCTTTTGCAAAAATATATAAGTCCTTTAATATTTCATCAGGTAACTCAGCTTGTTTTATTAGGTCAATAAGACCTTGCGTTGCCATGCATACAGCACCATCTCTACGATTAAAATCAGTGCTTTTTATATATGCAAGTTCTTTCATGTAAACTTTTATTAATTCTTGTTTTAACAACTCAAATTTAATATTATTAGGTACTATATTGATTAAATGATATAAATTAAAACTATACATATTACTAATATTCCTTTCTGATACTGCAATATATTATACATATATAACTATAGATGTCAAGGTTTATTAATATTTTAATTTATATAAAAACTAGAATAAATCTAGTTTTCTGCTTCTTCTAACATATTTTCAATTAATATTCCATATCCTCTATGAGGGTCTTCTACTACTACGTGTGTTACAGCACCAATTATATATTCGCCTTGAATAATTGGGCTACCGCTCATTCCCTGAACAACACCATTTGTCTTGTCAAGTAAATTTTTGTCAGTTATTTCTATTTCTATATTTTTTAATTTGTCCTTTGTTTCTTTAACAGATAGTATGTTTACTTCAAATTCCTCTACATTATCATTTTCTAAAACAGTAAATATTTTTGCTTTACCTATTTTAATATCTTTTATGGTTGCTACTTTATATAATTTAGTATCATTTATTTCACTTGTATAATTACCAAATACTCCTTTGTTAGTGTTTTCAAATACCTCACCTGTTATTTTATCACTATAAAGAATCGCATTTTTTTCTCCAGGATCACCTTTACTACTACGAGTTATACTAGTTATGGAAGAATCAAATATTGAACCAGTTTTTATATGTAAGATATTTCCAGTATTTATATCAGTAATTTCATGGCCTAGAACTCCAAATAATTTAGTTTTGGGATCTATAAAAGTTAATGTTCCTACTCCTGATATACTATCTTTTACATACAGCCCCGTTTTAAGCAATCCATTATCTTCATATAATTTTAGAGTTGTATTTTTTTCTTTATTATCTCTAGTGTAATTTATTTTTAAACTATCACAATTACAAGAGTCAATTATATTTACCATTTCTTCTATCGTATTTACGTCCTTAGAGTTAATTTGATTAATTATATCACCAGTCTTTAAACCTGCTTCTATAAGCGAATTATGGCCGTTTATTTCATATGAACCTGCGATTATAATTCCGTCAGTATCAAGTCTCATTCCAACAGACTCTCCACCTGCAATTATATATTCTGAATAAGCACATATAGTACTGGGAATAATAAATAATGTTAAAAGAAGTAAATTTAGAGATTGTTTTTTTAAAAATTTAAAAAACATAAAAACAACTCCTTCTTAGACTACCATTTATATTATGTCATAAATTATTTATTATATATAAAGAAAAAAATACCAAAAGGTATTTTAAAATGTTTGTTTAAATTATATGCTTTGTTAAAACATAAGCAAATCCATTTTTTCCTTCTACATGAATAATAGATTCCATATATGATATTTGTGATATATAAATTTTATATCCTTTTATTAATAAATCAATCATTTTTAAATCTTGTAAAGATATTTTATTTGGTATTGCGGAATTACTATTACCTATTAATAAACCAGCATAGCTCCCAGCCTTTACAAGATTAGCAGTCGTTATTTTATTTTTAAAACAACTACTGGCTCTTTCAAATTGTTTTTTTAGATCAATATTAGATTGTAAATTTGAAATCGGGTTATTTGTATTAGTATTTATCAAATCAAAATCTATTAATTTAGGTTCTAAATAAAAGATTGAACTCCTACCATTAGTAATGATTTGACTATTATTATCCTCGCTATGCATTGATTGCCCAGATGGATCACATATATATTCTAAAAATGCAGAATTTATTTTAACTTGATTATCTATTTCTTTAATTCCATATTTATGTATTAATTTAGATATTAATTTTAAATCTTCTATTTCCATAAACCCACCTGATTTAAATATTATTCTACTTCAAATTCTTCTAAAGAACCATTTTCTGTAACTATTTTGTTTACTTGTTCTTCAATGTTTTTTAATTTTTCATCGCATTCTTTTACAAGTTTCATAGCATTTGTATATTTTTCTATTGAAGAATCTAAATCTATTTCACCTGATTCAAGTTCGTTAACTATAGTTTCAAGTTCTTTTATTTTTTCTTCAAATGTTTTTTCTTTTGTTTTAGTCATTGTTTTTCTCCTTTATATCTATAACATTAGTATTAACTTCACCATCATAAAACCTTATTAGTAAATTAGAATTATTCTTTATTTCTTTTATACTTTTGATAACCTTATTATCCTGATATGATAGTGAATAACCTCTTTTGAGTACTCCTAATGGATTGATTAGTTCTAATTTTTCTATTAAACTATCTAATTTAGTTATTTTATCTTTATAAAGTAAATTAGGGTTGTTTAATATATAATTATTT
>JAZTXB010000019.1:0-3510 GCA_045636225.1 Bacilli bacterium | reverse complement strand
TGCTATTTTAATGATAGGAATAATAAATATAGATAGTATAATTACTCTTTTTGGTGGAGATTTTGATTCAAAAACAAAAATATATATAAGTGATAATACAAATGAATTAAAAGATACATTTAAAGCAAATTTAGAGTATTATGAAGAATTCCTTTATAAAGATAAAAATATATACGAAATTAAAATAACGGAAGAAAAAAAGGAAACAATAATAGAAAAAATAAAAACAGAAGAAAATAGTTCATTGTTAATAGAATTTAATATTGAAGATAATAAAGTTAAACCTACATTAATATCACTTTCTAAAATAGATACTTATGATTATCAGCTTATTAATTCAGCTGTTACTTCAACAATAAATTTATATAATTTAAATTCACTTGATTTAACAGAAGAAGAATACAAAAAATTAACAGAAGTACCAATTTTAGAAAGAGAAATACTAGATGATAATATAACAAGTGAATCAGAAAATGTAGAAATGGTTATGACTACAGTATTTCCAATTCTAATATTACCATTTTTCATGTTAACTATATTTTTAGTACAATTAATAGGTTCTGAAGTAAACGATGAAAAATCAACTAGAAGTATGGAAATAATTATATCTAATGTATCACCTATAAAACATTTTGCTGCTAAAATAATATCAAATAATTTATTTATATTTTTACAAATAATATTAATTTTGTTATATAGCGCATTAGGTTTATTTATAAGAAATTTAATAGGGGGAGATACAATAATTAATGGAGTAGCAAGTGAAATAGGAAGTGCAGTGAGTGCTCTTAAAACTGGAGTATTTAATGATAAATTTATACCTATATTAATATTTACAATAATACTTATGATACTTACATTTATTGCTTATTCATTAGTGGCAGGAATACTTGCTTCAATGTCAACAAATGCAGAAGATTATCAGCAAGTACAAGTTCCAATTGTAATAGTATTATTACTAGGTTATTATCTATCTATAATGGCTGGAATGTTTAAAGGTTCATTATTTATTAAAATACTTTCGTTAATACCTTTTATATCATCTATTTTGGCGCCTTCGTTATTGGTATTGGGACAAATAGGAATAATAGAAATATTAATTTCAATAGTATTAATGATAGTAACTATATATTTACTAATAAAATATGGACTTAGAATATACAAGGTAGGTATTTTAAATTATTCTTCATCAGGTATATGGAAAAAAATGTTAAAATCTTTAAGAAACAAGTAGAATTGTTTCTTTTTTTGTGTTATAATACGTGTCGTTGTGTTGACAAGCTGAAATAAATTATAATTTTTTAAAAAAATTTGCAAAAAAGTCTTGTAAAAATATAAAAAGTAGGATATACTTATATAGTCATATATTTTGATGGGCTTGTAGCTCAGCTGGTTAGAGCGCACGCCTGATAAGCGTGAGGTCGATGGTTCAAGTCCATTCAGGCCCACCATCTTATAATATGGCCGGTTGGTGAAGCGGCTTAACACACATGCCTTTCACGCATGCATTCACGGGTCCGAATCCCGTACCGGTCACCATATGTTAATTAACCCTTATTTTATAAGGGTTTTTATTTTGCCCTATATTTTTAGTCTTGTAATTTAGTCTTGTAACTCGATTTTTTTTGAAATTTTTGCGTGGGTACGAAAGTATAGTCGTGAATGCCTGCGTGGGTGTGTGTTAAGATTGGATAAAGAAAACATCGACCTATCGATTATGTGAAGAAAGTGTGATATAATTGTATTGTAGTAAAAAATTGAAAGTGAGTGATTTATATGGTTGATATTATAATTAGAAATGCAACTGTTGAAGATATAGAAGAAGTTGCAAGTTTGCATGTAAATAGTTGGCATGAAACTTATGCTGGAATAATATCCCAAAATTATTTGGATAATATGAAAAATAATTTACCAAAGAGAATTGAGAGAATGAAAAACGAATTTAATTTAAGAACAATGATAGTAGCTGTATTAAATAACGAAATTGTAGGATTTTCTGAATTTGTCTTTTCTAATGAATTTTCAAAAGATTTGGATATAGATTGTGAACTTTGTGGTTTATATATAAAAAATGGTTATAAAAAATTGGGATTAGGTTCAAAAATGTTTGAATATGTAATAAATTTATTTAAAGAAAATAATAAGAAAAAAATGGGATTATAGTGTGTTAAAGAAAATAAACCAGCAATTTCTTTTTACGAGAAAAAAGGTGGAGTATTTGCAAAAGAAAAAAATTTCACAATTTATAATCGAGAATATAGTGAAGTTGCATACATATATAATTTATAAAAATTTTAGATAAATAGTAATTTTTAAAAATGGAGGAAAGTATGGAGATTAAAAAAATAGAGTTTGAAAACTTAGATAAAGCATTAGAATTAACTTGGAAAACTTTTTTAGAATATGAAGCTCCTGATTATAGTCAAGAAGGAATAGAAGAGTTTAAAAAAAGCGTTTATGATAAAGAATGGTTGCGTGCAAGAGAATTTTATGGAGCATATCAAGATAATATATTATTGGGATTAATAGCTACAAAAGATAAAAGTCATATTGCTTTATTCTTCGTGGATGGTAAATATCATAGAAGAGGGATTGGGAGAAAACTTTTTGAGAAAGTGTTAGAAGAAAACGATAAGGATTATTTCACAGTAAATTCATCACCATATGCTAAAGAAGTTTATGAACATTTAGGATTTGAATGTGTTAATAGTATTCAATGTATTAATGGATTAAAATTTTATCCAATGACAATGAAAGTAAAGAAAATCATAAAATAAAATAGCTAGAATTAAATCTAGCTATTTTTATTAATATTAAAAAAAGTAAATATATATTATTGATATATGAATATATGTTTGCTATAATGTATATAGGAACATTTAATAGTTGGGTGATTGCCAAATTCTCGAAAAGGAAGGAGGCGATAAAATGAACAAGAAGGATTTTTTAATTCTATCTTTAGTCATTCTTATCTTCCTATTAGTATTTTTACTATTTATAGTTTTAATATGAAAAGAAAATCACCTAACTCAGCTTTGAATTAGGTGACCAAACAAATTGTATGGTAACACTCAACATTGCATTATTAAGTGTTCCTTTTATATTATATGAAGTTTCCTTCACTAAATACATTTTATCATAAATATATTAATTGTGCAAGTTTTAGGTTTATAAAAAGAAAATAGTTAGAATTAAAATCTAACTATTTCTTTGGCTGAAAGAATTTTTGGTCTTGTTTTTTGGCCTTGTAACTCGATTTTTTTTGAACTTTTTACATGGGACCAAAAAGCAAAATTGTTATAGTGAATGAATGCAAGGTGTGTTAAGTTGATAATAAAATAATTCGACCTCTCCCTTATATTAAAAAATTGTGATTATCTAAGTTTTGTCAAATTGTAAATTTTGTGATATTATAATCACGACAAAAAGAACTGAGTTTCCTCAATTTTTTAAAATTTTGGATTAATAAGTTTATTTGTTATAGTATAAACAATCTGAGGTACATAATTT
>JAZTXB010000018.1:0-7700 GCA_045636225.1 Bacilli bacterium | reverse complement strand
ACACTTTCTTAAACATTAAATCAAATTTTAACGGAATTATTCTTTTTTCTTCTATCATTTCTCACCTCCTCATATATATCTTTCTATTTTTTTATCTTTTTTCCTTTTTATTTCATAAAAAAAATAACCTTTCGGTTATTTCTTTGGTTCGAGTAAACTTAAAGATACTTTATTTTTTTCTAATTTTATATCATCTACATAACAATCTACTATATCACCAACACTAAGTACTTCATTTGGATGTTTTATATATTTATCAGTTATTTTAGATATATGAACAAGTCCATCTTCATGAAGCCCAATATCTATAAATGCGCCAAAATCTACTACGTTTCTAACTGTACCTTGAAGTTTCATACCTATACTTAAATCCTTTAATTCTAGCACGTCACTTTTAAGTAATGGTTGTGGCATTTCATCCCTTGGATCTCTATTTGGACTTTTTAAAGATTTTAATACATCCTCTAATGTATATATATCTGTATTTAGCTTATTTTTATATTCATCAATATTTATATTATTTAGTTTATCTATTAATTCCCTAGTTCCCACGTCTTTTAAATCCATATTTAATTCTTTTAATAAGTTTATAGCAACCCCATAACTTTCTGGATGTATTCCTGTTGAATCAAGAATATTATCTCCTTCAGTTATTCTAAGAAAACCTATTGCTTGTTCATAAACTTTATCACTAAGTATTTTTTCTACTTCCAAGCGAGAATTAATTCTACCTTTTTTATCTCTATATTCTATTATCTTATCTATATTTTTCTTAGTAATTCCTGATACATATTTTAAAATAGAGGGAGATGCAGTATTTATATTTACACCAACACTATTTACTGCCTTACTAACCACAAAATCTAAATTTTCTGATAATTTTTTACTAGAAACATCATGTTGATAAAGGCCTACACCAATACCTTCTGGTGGTATTTTAACAAGTTCTGATAATGGGTCTTGTAATCTTCTTCCTATACTTACCGCGCTTCTTTTTTCAACTGCTAAATCAGGAAATTCTTCTATAGCAATTTTTGATGCACTATATATACTAGCACCTGCTTCACTTACTATTACATACTTACATTTTAAGCCATATTTTTTTATCATATTAGCAATAAACTTTTCTGATTCTCTTGATGCTGTACCATTACCTATTGCTATTATATCTACATTATATTTAGTTATTAATGTCTTAACTATTATTTCAGATTGTTCTATTAGTTTATCTTGGTTATTACTTTTTATAAATGGTTTTACTACTGTACTATCTAGATATTTACCAGTCTTATCAATAACAGCTATTTTACATCCATTAACGTATCCTGGATCAAAAGCAAGTACTACCATCTCTTTCATAGGAGGTGTAAGTAATAAAGATTCTAAATTTTTACCAAAATTATCAATTGCAGAATCTTCTCCAATTATTGTTAAATCACTTCTTATTTCTCTTTCTATTGAAGGCGCTATTAATCTTTTATAAGAGTCCTCTATAGCATCTTTAACTATATCACAAACAAAAGATTTATCATTTTTAATTAATCTTTTTTCTAAATAACCTAGCACTCTTTCTTTTTCATACTCTACAGATACACTAAGTATATTTTCTTTTTCTCCTCTATTTAAAGCTAGTATTCTATGTGGTTTAATATATTTTATTTTTTCTTCATAATCATAATACATATCATAAGTTTTATTTTCATCTACTGCATTTTTCTTTAGCTTGCTTTTAATAGTTCCATAGTTATATGTATTATCCCTAATAGTTTTTCTAAATTTAGCATTATCACTAATATTTTCAGCAATTATATATTTAGCGCCTTCTATAGCATCTTCTATAGTTTTTACATTTTCATTTAAATATTTTTTAGCAATATTATCAATATTACCATTAACTGGAAAAGCCATTATTTCTTTAGCTAATCCTTCTAATCCGTTTTTTATAGCTTCTGTTGCCTTTGTTTTTTTCTTTTCTTTAAATGGCCTATATAAATCTTCAACTTCAACTAATTTACTAGCACTTATTATATCATTTTTTAGTTCATCAGTAAGTAAACCTTTTTCATCTATTAGTCTTATTACATCTTCTTTTCTTTTTAATAAATTAATTTGATAGCTATAAACTTCTTCTATAGCTTTTATAATTTCCTCAGATAAAGCACCTGTTGCTTCTTTTCTATAACGAGCAATAAAAGGAATTGTATTTCCTTCCTCAAGTAATCTCAAAGTTACTTCTGCTTGCTTTTCTGTTATTCCTAAATTTTCACTTATTTGTTTAATTATATCTGTATTCATAAATCCTTCTTTCTATCATAATAATATTTTACCAAATTCCAAAATAAAAAAGCAAGCTTAAACTTACTTTTCTATCATATATGTTTCTACTCCCGTTTCATGAGCTTTTATAAGATTATATGTTATTATACCATTTGATATATTAATAAGACTTTCAGCATATAAATTATTTTTTTCAATATAATCTAACTCTATTGAAGATTCTAAATCTAATTGTCTAAATTCTCCATTAGAACTATTATAATAAACTTTATTAGTAAGCCAGTTTCCATCTGGGAATACTATTATATTATTTTTTACGTTAAACATATCATTACCAAGTGCATATTTTGGTTTTACACCTAGCATATTTGATAATGTTGGCATAACATCTATCATTCCCATAACTTCTTTTACTTCTTTTGTGTATTTTGAACCCGCAATATCTTTAGACCATATAAAGAATGGAACTTTTCTATTTATTTCATATGTAAAATTATCAATCGTTTCAATAGTATTTTCTGGATTAATTAATATACTTTCATAATATTCACTTTCATATAATTTTCTAAATTCAGATTGTTTTAATTTACAATCATGATCACCATATAAAACTATTATAGTATCATCAAGTAATTCTTTTTCTTCTAAATAATTAATTAACTCTCCTATTGCTTCGTCTGCATAATGAACTGATTTTAAATAATTACCCATTTTAGTACCTTCTAACCAAGGTATTACAACATTTTCATCGGTTTCAGGATCTACTTCATCTGTAATTACATCAACTGAATAATCGCTGTAGTCTACAATATCACTAAAAGGAGTATGATTAGTAAGCATTACTAAAGTTCCATACCAATTTTCATGTTCACTATCAATTTCGCTTATTATATCACTAGCTTGTCTAAAAAATGACTTATCAGAAAGACCTAACCCTATCTCTTCATCTATTTCAAAGTCTTTAGTATAATAATAAAAATCATCATAACCTAAATATTTATATGTAACATTTCTGTTCCAAGCATTACCATTATTTGCATGCATACTAAAAGTATAATAATTTTTTTCTTTTAATAGAGTAAGAATTGTTTCATATTTTCTATCAAAATAATTCATAAACACAGTTCCACTTGATGAAGGAAGAAGTGATGAAAGTGAAGTAAACTCACTATCACTACTATTTCCCACACTTTCTTGTGCATAAAAATTAGAAAAATATATACCTTCACTTACTAATTTATTTAAATTTGGAGTAAGCTCTTCATCATTAAATTTTAAATTCATAGCAAAACTTTGAATACTTTCGCCATGAATTACTAAAACATTTTTACCTTCAAATAAATTAGTATATTTGTTACTTTCTTTCTCTTTTTCTACTTCATAGTACTCTCTAAAAGACTTATATGCCTCATCATAACCAAACATCTCATTTACAGATGTTCTTATAGAACTGACAATATCATTAATCTGATATGTATATATACCAAATTCCATAACTATTGAATTTCTATTCCATTGTTTACTTAACCTACTCAAATCAGTTGCTGTAAGTGTAGAAATAAAGAAACCTAAAACAATCAAAGCAACTACTATCATATTTAAAAATCTTAATTTTCCATTTTCATTTTTTACTGTTTCATAATAATTTTTCTTTTTTAATTGAATATGTACAAATGATAATGCAAATATTTGAATCAAATAAGTAAAGTCTTTGAGCTCTAACATGTTTTCAAGAATTGCATCTCCATAACCTTTAATTTCTGTTGCAGTCTTTAAAAGAGAGATTGAAGCAAATGATAAATAATTACCATAATAAACAGTATTTATAATACAAATAGCTGTTAAAACAACACTCCAAACCATTAAATATTTAAATTGATGTTTAGGTTTAATAAAATATCCAAGTGCAGTTATAACAAGCAGCACCGTCATATCAGCAAGTATAGGTTTAATTGTAAAATAATTATTTACAGTTAAAAATCTAACTAAACAAGCATTTATCAAACCCGCAATTAAAAACGTTGACATAAGTATATTAGTACTAATATACATTTTTAAATTTTTTAAAATTTTTATTATTTTATTTATCACAATAAACACCTTCCCGGCTAGAAAATTATATCACATTACTTAAAGTATTACAAATTTTCTATTTTATTTTTCTTTTATTAGCTTTACTTTCTAATCCTTCTTTTACAAAGTTATATAATTCATCATTTATATCTTCAATACTTCTTGGTAAATTATCCTTACCACATTCTATTGTCTTAAAATTATATATTTCAGCAATTTCCGTATAAGCTTTTTCTGCCATTAACAAATGTTCCTTAGAAAGTTCATGTTGATCTGGTTTTTCTTCCCTATTTTTCTTTAATTCACATGATATTTCATATGGCATATGTAAAAAAACTTTGATATCTGCTTGTGGAAGTTCTAATAAATCGAATTCTAATTTATCTAACCAATCATACATTTTATGTCTTTCTTTGGTATCATTTATCTTACCTCCTTGATGAGCTAAATTAGAATACACATATCTATCAAGAATTACATTAATTCCTTTATCTATTAAATCCTCTATATTTTTTACATTATACTTTCTATCAGCTGCATAATATAAAGAAGAAACTTTAGGATCAACATTAGTAGCTCCTTCAGAAAACCAACCATCACATATATAACTTTTACCTAAATATGGTCCACCTACTATTTTACCAGTTGGACTATCATAATTTGGAAAACATAACCTTACGCAAGCAATATTTTCTTTCTCTAACTTTTTAGTTAACATCTTTGTTTGTGTTTCTTTTCCAGAACAATCAGTTCCTTCTATTACAATTAATTTACCTTTCATACCATCACCCTATTAATAATATATCATAATTAACTATTTAAATCTATTAAAACAAGAAATTATTTACATATTTTTACAACTGCAAGAAAAAAAGCGCAACTGATATTTCAGTTACGCAAATATATTAATACTTTAAAGTTTTAGATTTATAACTGGACGTACTCCATAATAGTCTTCGTCACCTACTATTGCATCAACACGACCAACAGTCCCATAAGCGTTCACTGTCCATGCATGATAAGTATAACTAGTGTTGTCAGAATTAGCAGTAAAAGTCCAATATCCACCAATATCACTTATCGGATTTTCTTGTATACCATTGTCAGCTAAATAATCATATAAATAAGTTCCATTAATTCTATTTAATTCACTCTCATATGGCAATCTTGCATGTGTATTATATGTTTTTTCCATAGAATATATTTCTCCCAAATCATCAGAAAATGAATTTATTAGCATTTCATTTGTACTTATCCAACTTTTTGTTGCTGTTTCTAAAAAATTCATTGCTGTTATTGGTCCTTTGTTGTTATTTCCTTCTCCCCAATTTTCTTCATCATTATAGTCTTCTTTTGTTACCCATGCAACTAAATTATATATACCAGCATTAGAACCTGATTCTGATTTTTTTATTGCTTTTGTTACCATAGTTCCATCACTATTTATATTTCTATCCATTATTAAATTTGTTGTTCCGTCTTCTTCATGAGATAATACATAAAAATTATATTTTTTTCCTTGTGCTACATCACAAACATATTTTGAACCTACAACATTTTTCTCACCACTTATTAATGTACAAATAGGGAAATTTCCTCTATTTAGCTCTATAACAGGTCGAATGCCAATATTGGCATTACTACTAATACCTCCATTACCTGACACGCTACCACCATAATTCACATAATAAGCACGGCTAGAATCATCTTTATTAGAAGAAAACGTCCAATATCCCTTTATTCCACTTATATTATCTGTTGGCTGTTTACCCTCTATTCCATTCCAGGTTGAACCATCTAAATATCCATATAAATATTCATTATTTCCATCGGAATATCCTACCTCACTTCTATATGGTAATCTTGCTTTTCCAATTATTTCAAAACTAGTAAAATTCGTCCCCTCATCATCATAAATTATATTTAAATTTGTTATATTATTCCATGCATTTGTTGCATTATTTAAATAATCTATAGCAGTTACTGGTCCTATTCCAGATGCATCTCCAAATGAATTATATTCTATTAAGCATGTATTTGATTCTATTGCTACGCCCCCATCTTCACATATATTTCTATCCATTATTAAACTTATAGTATCTCCTTCTGTACTTACTACAAAGAAATGGTGTTTTTCACCTGGTTTTACTTCGCAAATATATTCATCCCCAGATTCTAAAGTCCCTTCTGGTATATTTCCTGATGTTACTGTATCTTCTGTTACAGGTTCACAAATAGGATTATAATAAATACATTCACTTGTATCTACTAATTCATAATTAAATGATGTATCATAAGTAACTTGCACACTTTTTGTATTTGTAACATCTACATCATTTAATTTTATTTTATTTTTTAAATAATCATTTTCTATAAGTTCATTCATTGTAATACAATATGAATTATCCATTTTTTTAGGATACTTATTACTATTATCGCCTACATACAATTTTGCAGCATCTATTATAAGTTTTGTTGTTACTTCATCTGTTTTTACTTGGTAATTTCTAACTGAATTTGTTATTTGTGGTAAAACAAAAGCAATTAATAAACTCAAAATTATTACAACGGATAATAACTCAACTAATGTAAAACCTCTTTTATTCATAACGATCTACCTCTACTATAATAATTATATAACAAGATACTTTTTTTTACAATATTTATTGATACATAGAAAACACTAGATTTACTGTTGTACCTTCTTTATATTCTGATGAATAATTTATTTTAGCACCATGTGCTTCTATTATTTCATATATTAAAGATATACCTAATCCTGAACCTCTTTTTTTTGTTGTAAAAAATGGTTCTTTTATTTTTTCTAAAACTTCTTTACTCATACCACAACCATTATCTTTTATCGTCAAATAATATTTATCACTTTTTACTTTTGAATCAATTGATATAACTCCTTCTTCATCTATTGCTTCTATACTATTTTTTATTATATTTATTAAAACTTGACTTAATCTATTATAATCTCCATTTATATAAATATCATCATCTACTAAATTTAAATCTAATTTGATATTATTTTCTTCTATTAATGGTTTTAACTTATCAGTTGTTTCTTCTACTAGCATATTCATATCCATTACATCTAAATCTAAGTTATTTTTATTAATAAGTAAAAAATCTTGAAGTAATGAAAGTAATCTTTCTATTTCTGATTTTAAAATAGGTATATATCTTTCTACTTGTTTACTATCTTTTACATTTAACATATCTAAATAACCTTTACACACTGCAATAGGATTTTTTATTTCATGAGTTATTTTGAATAAAGATAATCTTATTTGTTTTTCATTTTCTAATTCTTTTAAGGTCATATTAATATTTAATATCTT
>JAZTXB010000017.1:0-3066 GCA_045636225.1 Bacilli bacterium | reverse complement strand
ACGATAATTTTGTTTTATATATTTTAGTCACTATGTATTGACTTTTCCCAATTTTTACAAAAAATATACTTGTTTTTTTGTTTTAATAATGATACAATGGTGATATAAGGATAGGAGAGATAAAATGAGAAAAGGATTTACGTTAATAGAGTTGTTAGCAGTAATAGTAATATTAGCGATAATAGCGCTTATTGCAACACCAATAGTACTAAACATAATAAATGACTCAAGAGAGTCTAGTACACTAAGGAGTGCAGATTTTTATTTAGATGCAGTAGAATATACAATCGCAAATGCAGTGTTATATGAAGGTGGACTAGAAAATGGAGACTATCCAATAGATAATAATGGAAATCTATGTATGGTAGCGCTAACTAGCGGAACATGTCCAGAGGATAAAACTTTAACAGTAGAAGTAAATGGAGAAAAACCAAGTAGTGGTACAATAACAATAGAAAATGGAAATATAAAGGATATATCTATAAACTTAAATAATAAAACAATAGTAAAAAATAGTGATGGAGAGTTAGTATATCAAGAAGCACCGACAGGCCCAACTCTAGCAAGTTTATGTGAATTTAAAGAAGGAACAGAAAAAGCAATAGGAGCAAAATATGAATGCAATTTTGGAGCAGGAGCAAAAAATTTCTACATATTAGAATTGGGAAGTAATAAAGTTGAAGGTTCATTATTAAAAGATGATGAAGTAGCCCTAATATTAGAAGGAAACTATGATACAACAACACAAGCGTGGTGTGATCCAAATGGAGCAAATCCAAGTGATAATGTGTGTGCTGCAGATGGACTAACATCAAAACTAAATGAAATAGCAACTGCTTGGAAAGAATTAGATGCAGAACAAATAGTATTACCAAGTGCATTACAAGTAGCAACAGCAGATGGAAAAGTTTATACAGATTATCCTACAATATCTAGTGCCAATGATTGGTTATATAATTGGACAAATGCTGCATGGGGGGACACAGTATCTGGATACTGGACATCAACTCCTCATGCCGAGAACTCTATCAGCGCGTGGCGTGTGAACTATAGCGGCCTTGTTTACGACAACGACGTCGACGGCGACGGCGTCGAGGAAATCAACTACTATGGGGTCCGCCCAGTTATTAATCTAAAACTCTAAACTCTTCAAACAAGAGAAAAGAATAAAGAAGAAGGTAATTAATATAAAAGAAGTATTAGTAAATAATAATACACCACATATGTAAGCGGGATTTATTCCGCTTGTCATAGACAAGCTTGACTTGCCTTAACCCACCCTCGCAGGCATGGCGAGATGGACTATAATTGAAATAGAAAATATAATAAAAATGTAAAATAAAATAATGATAGAACAAGTCCGCGGAACTGGTGTAAGCAGTCTCGCGGACTCGATTTTTATAAAAAAAGAAAAGCCTAACTTGAAGTTAGGTTATATTTCTATCTATAAGGTCTATATGGGGGATATGGCCTGTAGTATGGAGGATATGGTCTTGGTGGATATGCTGGATAATAATAATTGTTATTATAGTATGGTCTTTGATTATAGAATAGTGGTGATACTAATCCTCCTGTTATTCCTCCAAGTAGGAATGGACCTAGAAATCCTCCTGCTATAAGTCTATCGTCATTATATGTTGAATTATTAAAATTTCTATAAGAATTGTACATAAAAAGCTCCTTTCATGATATAATATGTAAAGAAAGAGAATAGGTGATAATATGGACGAAAGATTAAGTAAACTTAGTAATACTATAGTTAATTATTCTGTTAAAGTAAAAGAAAATGATAGAGTATTAATTCAATATGAAAGTAGTTATTGTAATCCACTTATAAAATGTTTGATAAAAGATATTTATAAAAATAAGGGAATACCATTTGTTAAACTTTTAGATAATGAACTTAGTAGTATGATTCTTGAAAATGCGGATAGTAGAGTAATAGATGAAATGGTTAAATTAAAAACTTATGAAGTAGATAATTTTGATTGTTTTATAAGAATTTGTTATACAGAAAATGAATATGAAGATAAAAATGTAACTAGTAAACTAAGAAAGGAATTAGGTACTAAGTCACAAGAAGTAGATGATATTAGAATTAATCAAAGAAGATGGGTACTTTTAAATTATCCATCACTAATTGATTCATATAAGGCTAAAATGAAATATGATGAGTTTTACGAGTTTTCATTAGATGTTATGAATGTAGATTATAAATCTTTAAATGAAAAAATAAAACCATTAAAAGAATTAATGGAAAAAACTGATAAAGTTAGAATACTTGGACCTGATACTGATATAACATTTAGTATTAAAAATCTTCCTGCAATACCTTGTTGTGGTACTGCAAATATTCCAGATGGAGAACTTTATACAGCTCCTATTAAAGATAGTGTTAATGGAGTTATAACTTATAATACACCATCTCCATATAATGGTAATATTTTTAATGATATAAGATTAGAATTTAAAGATGGTAAAATTATAAATGCAACTTCTTCTGAAAATAATGATTTATTAAATGAAATATTTGATACTGATGAAGGGGCTAGATATGTAGGTGAATTTTCTTTAGGATTTAATCCTATGATAACTAAACCAATGGGTGATATTTTATATGATGAAAAGATAATGGGAAGTCTTCACTTTACTCCTGGTAGATGTTATGAAGATTGTAATAATGGAAATATATCTAGTATTCACTGGGATTTAGTATTAATACAAACAGAGGAGTATGGTGGTGGAGAAATATACTTTGATGATGTATTAATTCGAAAAGATGGAGAGTTTGTTCTTGATAATTTAAAACAATTAAATTAGTAAAAATAAAATAGCTAAAACATATAATTAATTAGGTGGTATTTTGAAAAAAATATTTCAAATGATAGGACTAATTAGTTTAACTTGTTTTAGTTTTTTTGTGACTGAAAAAACTGCAATAGTAGTTAGCGATATGGATGAAATTATGATAGAGATAAAATCTAATTATAAGAAATATAAAAGTGATAGTATAGATGCTATAATAGAAGGTAATACTATAATACCTGGAATAAGTGCTAAAGATGT
>JAZTXB010000016.1:0-4518 GCA_045636225.1 Bacilli bacterium | reverse complement strand
ATAGACGTAATTAATAACAAATTGTTGAATCAAAAAAATATAAATATTGATTATGTATATGAAGATGGAAATATTTTAAATTATAACATATATTATATAAGTAATTATAATTATAACAAAAACTCAAAAATAATTATGACGATTTTTTTCATGTTATTTGGTTTGTTTTTTAGTGCATATGTGCATAGTACAAAAAAAATAATGACAAACAAAGGAACAAGAAAAAAAATTAAAGTTTGTCATATAACTAGTGCACATCCTAGGTATGATGGTAGAATTTTTCAAAAGGAATGCGGTTCATTATCAAAAAAATTTGATGTTTTCTTGTTAGTTAATGATGATTTGAAAAATGAAAAAATAAATAATGTAAATATAGTTTCAACAAAATTTAAACCTAAAAATAGATTTGATAGATTTTTTAAATCAAAAGATAAAATTATACAAAAAGCATTAGAAATAGATGCTGATATATATCATTTACATGATCCGGATTTATTAGGAATAGTAGACGATTTAAAAAAAGAATATAAAAAAGTAATTTTTGATTCTCATGAAAATTATCCACAATTAATCTCAGAAAAAGAATGGATTCCTAAGCAATTTAGAAAGATTGTTTCAATTCTATATGAAATAAGGGAAAAACAAATGTTAAAAAAAGTGGATGGAGTGGTTACTACTAGTTTACATATTCAGGAAAGAATAGAAAAAATAAACTCAAAAACTTATATGGTTACAAATTATCCGATTTTGTCTAAGTCAAGAGCAAGAAAAAATGACGATGGTAAGACTATTTGTTTTGCAGGAGGGATAAGTAATCAATGGATGCATCAAAATGTTATAAAAGCAATTAGTAATATTGAAGATATTCGTTATTTACTTATAGGTAATAATAAAAATAGTTATTTTGAAAAATTGAAAACCATTGAAGGTTTTGATAAAGTAATTCCAGTAGGTCAAGTTCCAAAAAAAGAAGTTTTAGAGTATTATAGAAAATCTACATTGGGAATTGCACTAAATGATTATGTTGCCAATGTAAATTTTAAAATGGGTACGTTGGGAAATACAAAATTATTTGAATATATGGAGGCTGGATTGCCTATTGTTTGTACTGATTTTATATTATGGAAAGAAATAGTAGAAAAATACAATTGTGGAATATGTGTTAATCCTAATGATATTGTTGAAATAACGAATGCAATTAAATATATTATATCGCATCCTGAAGAGGCAAAAAAAATGGGTGCTAATGGTAGAAAATTGGCAAAAGAAAAATACAATTGGGATACACAGGAAAAAATATTATTTGAGTTATATAATGAGTTAATGAATAATTAAAATTTTTAATAAGAAATGAGGAGTAAAATATGAAAATAAATGTAATAGGATTAGGATATATTGGGTTACCAACAGCTTTAACAATGGCTGCCAATGGTTTAAGTATAATTGGTACAGATTATAATGAAGAATTAGTAAAAACTCTTAATGAGGGAAAAACTACATTTGAAGAAAAAGGATTGGATGAGCTTTTTAAAGATGCGGTTTCCAAAGGAATAAAATTTACAACAGAATATGAAAAAACTGATGTTTATATAGTAGCTGTTCCAACACCATATGATAAGTTTAGTAAAAAGGTAGATGCGTGTTATGTATGTTCTGCAGTAGAACAAATAATGAAGGTATGTAAAAAAGGTGCGATTATAGTTATAGAATCTACAGTATCACCTGGGACAATTGATAAATTTGTAAGACCAATAATAGAAGAAAAAGGTTTCAAATTAGGAGAAGACATAAATTTAGTACATGCTCCTGAAAGAATTATTCCAGGAAACATGGTATATGAATTAAAACATAATTCAAGAACAATAGGTGCGGATGATAAAGAAATTGGTGAAAAAATCGCTGATATATATAGAAAAGTAACTGACGGACAAGTTATAGTAACAGATATAAAAAGTGCTGAGATGACAAAAGTTGTTGAAAACACTTTTAGAGCAGTAAATATTGCTTTTGCAAATGAATTAGCAAAAATTTGTGATCATGCAGAAATGGATGTTTATGAAATTATAAAAATATGTAATATGCATCCAAGAGTAAACATTTTAAATCCAGGACCAGGAGTAGGTGGACATTGTATATCAGTAGATCCTTGGTTTTTAGTAGGAGATTTTCCATCTTTAACAAACGTTATTTGGGATTCTATGAAAGTTAATGATTCAATGCCAGAATATGTTTTAGCGAAAACAGCAAAAATAATGAAAGAAAACAATATAACCGACTACAAACGTGTAGGTTTATATGGATTAACATATAAAGAAAATGTTGACGATTATAGAGAAAGTCCAACATTACAATTATTAGAGCACCAAGAATCTCATTTAGCAGAACCATTAAAAGTATATGATCCTTACATAAAAAATGATATAGTTAATAATCAATACCATGATTTAGATAAATTTTTAAATGATGTGGATTTAGTTATAGTTATGGTTAAACATGATGAAATAAAGGAAAATATGAGTAAATTAGAGAATAAAATTGTTTTTGATACTCAAAATGTTTGTAATGGATTAGAAAAATTATATAAATTATAAAAATATAATTTTAGGAAGGCGTTGTTGAAATGAAAAAAGTAATGTTGGTTTTTGGCACAAGACCAGAAGCAATAAAAATGTGCCCATTAGTAAAAGAATTAAAAACAAGAAAAAATTTAGAAACAATAGTGTGTGTTACAGGTCAGCATAGAGAAATGTTGAATCAAGTTTTAGAGTGTTTTGAAGTAGTGCCAGATTATAATTTGGATATTATGCAAGATAAACAAACATTATTTGATATTACTGTAAATATAATAAATAAAATGGGAAGTGTGTTAGATGAAGTAAAGCCAGATATAGTGCTTGTACATGGAGACACATCTACTACTTTTGTAACATCTTTATGTGCATTTTATAAACAAATTCCTGTTGGGCACGTTGAAGCTGGTTTAAGAACTTATAATATTTATTCACCTTATCCAGAAGAATTTAATAGACAAGCAACAGGAATAATTGCTAAATATCATTTTTCTCCAACAGAAAATTCAAAAAGTAATTTATTAAAAGAGGGAAAAAATGAATCTGATATATATGTTACAGGTAATACAGCAATAGATGCATTAAAAACAACTGTAAAAGATGATTATCAAAATGAGATATTAGATTGGGCTAAGGATAGTAAGTTAATTGTTTTAACTGCTCATAGAAGAGAGAACCTTGGAAAACCTCTTGAAAATATGTTTAGTGCTATTAAGAAAATAGTGGATCAATATCAAGATATTAAAGTAGTATATCCAATTCATAAAAATCCTTTAGTTAGAGAAACAGCTAATAGAATTTTTGGGGATATTGATAGAGTCAGAATTATAGAACCATTAGAAGTTTTAGATTTTCATAATCTACTAGCAAGATCTTATATTATTATGACTGATAGTGGTGGAATACAAGAAGAAGCGCCTTCATTAGGAAAACCTGTTTTAGTTATGAGGGATACAACAGAAAGACCAGAAGGTATCGAAGCTGGTACATTAAAACTAGTTGGTACTAACGAGAAAAATGTATATGATAATTTAAAATTATTATTAGATGATAAAGAAGAATATGATAAGATGTCTAAAGCTTCAAATCCATATGGTGACGGATTTGCTTGTAAGAGAATTGCCGATATTATAGAAAAAATTTAAAAATAAATAATTATGAAAGTATAGATTCTAAAAAAATAATATTAATTATGAAAAAAGTATGGAGATTTTAGTTAAAATATATTTTAAGGATAGAAAAAATGATTTAAATTACTTTTGACACTTTTAAAATATTATTTTTTTTATGAATATATATTTTTATTTATTGTATGCAGTCAGTTGTTTTGAATTATATTTATGATCAAGTAAAAAAATATAGAAATTAAAAATTTGATAATAATAATAAATAAAAAATGTTAAAATAAATATGTAGTGGGTGAATTTTTAATGGAAATAAAAAAAATATATAAAAAATATGAAGAATTAATTAATTATTTATTTTTTGGTGTTTTAACTGTTGTTGTAAATTTTATAATAAAATTTGGACTTTTATTTACAATTTTGGATGCATCTAATGCTTTTCAATTACAATTATCAATAATTATATCATGGATAGGTGCCGTTTTTTTTGCTTATGTTACAAATAAAAATTTAGTGTTTAAAAATAAGAGTACTAGAAATTTGAAACAGATAGTTAATTTTTTTGTTGCGAGATTGTTAACCCTTTTAATTGATATGTTTATAATGTGGTTTTTTGTTACTTTACTTAATTTAAATAATAATATATGGATTTTATTTTTTACTTTAATTTCACAAATTATTGTTATAATTATTAATTATATGTTAAGTAAATTGTTTATATTTAAAAATTAAGAGGTTAAGAGGTGAAGTATGGAATTTATTGTTTATGATTTTGATGGTACTATATATAATGGTGATTCTTCTTTGGATTTTATATTATTTTG
>JAZTXB010000015.1:0-10451 GCA_045636225.1 Bacilli bacterium | reverse complement strand
AAGTTTTTGTTATTTTTTTTATTAATAATAATATCATACTCTATACCATCTAATTCATACTTCATTTTACCACCTTATATAATTATAACATAAACTTTTAATATCTACTTAAAAATACCTATTTATTATTATATTATTTTTATTATTTTCTAAAATTTAACATTATTCTATGTTAAAATTTCCAATATATACTATTGATATATGAATATATGTTTGGTATAATGTTATTGGATACATTTGAAATATATCAGATGCTTTCCCTTTCTTGTATAAGAAAGGTGGTGGTATTATGACTAAAAGAGAAATTTCTCAATTTATTATAATCCTCCTTTTATTCTTTATAGTAATAACATTATTATTTAGATAAAAAAAGCATCTGATTTCACAGCAATGTGATTTCAGATGCACACCCACAAAGGGATTGCATTTGATCTGCAAGAATCAAATGTATCCTTTTTTATTATATGCAAGTTTCCTTGACATATTTAATATATCATATACTATATAAAAAATCAATGACAATATTTATTTTTTATACTAATAAGAAAATATAATTAATTATAAATTTTTTTAACATTATCCTTTAATAATTCTATATTAAAAATATTCTCTATGCCTTCAATATTTTCTAAGTTATATATAATTAGTTTCTTTTTTTGCCAAATCAAAAGCACCTATACTATATGAGCTATCTTTATTACAATATTTTGTCTAATAAGTATTTCTATTTTATTTTTAGCACTATAATAGCTATACTAATTTTTCTTTATATTATATGTAATAACTCTTTCTTGGGTTATATTTTTCTTTTGTGCTTGTTCATCTATTTATTTTTTAGTTTTTTGATCTATAACAAATAATTAATATGTATTAACTATCAAATTATCGATTATTTAAAGTACAAATTTCCATACATTATACGATAAAAAAAGTAGACTTTTATCTACAATCTTTTTATTTTAGAATAACCTTGTTCTAATAAGCCCATAAACTCATTTGGAATTTTTTCTTTTGCTTTATTTATTAAAATATTGTCTATACCAAACATAGCTTCTGACATACTACCAACTATACAAGCATTAGTATCAGTATCACCACCATAAGAAATAACTTTCTTTATACTATCTTCAAAACTATTAGATGTAAATAAAGCATATAAACAATTATCTATAGTTTCTATACATGTTGAATTAAAGTTTTCAAAATCTTTATAGTTTATTTTTAGATTTAATCTTTTTATTATTTCTTCTTTATTTAAACCTTTTCTTAAATAAAATATTATTAAAGCAATTATAGTAGCAGAATCTATAGCTTCTTTTGTATTATGTGATGGTATAGTAGCTAACATAGAATTAGTTATTACATCCTTCTCTTCGTTAAATAAATAACCTACTGGTGATATTCTCATCATAGCGCCATTACCTTTACTATAACCAATTTTATTATCATTTGTCCATTTTATAAAATTTGGAGCAAAAGTAGTTTTAAAATACGGAGTAAAATTAGGTTTATAATTAATATACTCTTTAGTATATTTTTTTAATGATTTCTCATAATCTATATTATTAATAATTGAATCTAAAATAGCCATAGTTAAAATAGTATCATCACTATAAAAAGATTTATCACATATTAAATCTTTTATATCTAATTTAGATACTTTTTTTATTTGACCATATTCATATATTGAACCAGCTAAATCCCCTATAATTGCGCCAAACATTATATCACCTTATATAATTATATCAAAAAAAAGACTTAAAGTCTTTATCCTATAAATAAATATGCATAATATACTATAACAGTAATAACCATTATAATACCTTCTCTTCTTGAAAGTTCTCTATCAGTCCTTCCAAAAAGAAATAGTAATAAGGCTGCAAGTAGTACTACAACTAAATCTACAAGATTAAATGCAGGAGATGATACCGCACCAAATATAGTTATTGGAAGACCTAATACTATACATATATTAAATATATTAGTCCCAACTATATTTCCTATTGCCATATCAAATTCACCTTTTTTTGCTGATAAAACAGTTATAGTAAGTTCTGGAAGACTTGTTCCAATTACTATTATAGTCATAGCAATTATTTTTTGTGAAATATTAAGTGCTTCTGCTATATATACTGCACTATCAACTATTAAATCACTTGTTATTATTATAGCTATTAATGAAATAATAACTCTAATTATAGCTTGTTTCTTTGTATATTTAGGTTTTTTAGGAAATAATTCTATAGATTTTCTAGTAATAGAATATATATATAAACAAAATATAATAAAGAAAATTATTAGTATTGAACCATCAACTCTACTAAGTGAATTAGTAGAACTTTTTATTAAAAATGAATCATTTATTAAAAAGAAAAAAGCCGTTGTTATTAATACAAGAAGTGGTAATTCCTTTTTTATAGTTCTTTCTTTTAATTTTATAGGTTTAACTATTGATGCAACACCTATAATAAGTAAAATATTTATTATAGAACTTCCTATTACATTAGCTAGTGTCATTTCCGCATTGTCAGAAGAAATACTATTAAAAGAAATAGCAAGTTCTGGGGCACATGTACAAAAAGCAGCTATTGTAAGAGCAATAACCATTTTTGGAACCTTAAAACCTTCAGCTATTGCTGTTGCGGCATCTACAAACATATCAGATGCTTTTATGATAAAAAATAATGATCCTAATAATATTACTATATTTAAAATAAGCATAAAACTACTCCTTTGTATTTTCTATTCTAATAATAGTATAACACGTATAATTGTAAATATAAAGAAAAAAGTACATTTTTTATGTACCTAATTTTTTTTGTAAAATTTATTTAACAACCATCTAACTTATTAATAGTTTCTTCGTTTATATTTACAGTATATCCTGAATGTGAAGAACCTAGATTTTTAGGAGAAACTATTATTTCTAAACATGATCCGAAAGAACCATTTGTCTTAGGATTTTTAATATCATTATCAATATAATTTTTTTCTTGTAATTGTTTTAAATATATTGTAAACTCATGGCTAAAATCAAATGTTAACATATTTTCACTAATATAAGTTTTAGCAGACTTTTCAATAAGCTCTAATTGAACTTCATATAATTTTTGCTTATTATTTTTTAAAACTGAAGTAATTCCTGGAACAATAATAGCTGCCAGTAAACCTAAAATTAAAATAACAGCAAGTAATTCTACAAGTGTAAACCCTCTATTCTTTTTCATATAGCCTCCCATATCTTCATATATATAATAACACACTTTTTAACAAAATGTATCAAAATTTATAAATGTTATGGAAAAAAATTTATTTGAATAAAATAGTTTATAAAAGCACTTGCTCAGAGAACAAATGTTTGTTATAATTATATATAGGGAAACTTAATTGTTGAGTGCTTGCCAACTTCTATAAGGAAGGAGGCTGATAATTATGAATAAGAAAGATTTTTTAATTTTATCTTTAATCATCGTTATCTTCTTACTGATTGGCCTACTTTTTACATTAGTAAAATAGTAACCTTTATAAGAAAAACAGCACTCAATCTCATAGATTAAGTGCTTAACCATTTATATAGGCAAGTACTCAACTCTGCAAAGTTAAGTCTTCCCTTTTTTATTTTATGTAAGTTTTCTTTCTCACATACTAATTATAACATAAAAAAAGACTTTTGACAAGTCTTGAACAATCGTATGGCGTCCCCAATTGGATTCGAACCAACGGCCTACTCCTTAGGAGGGAGTCGCTCTATCCTACTGAGCTATGGAGACAAATATAGACTTACAATGTAAGTCTATTTAATAATATTTAATACAAATAATAAATACAAATTAGATAAATAACCTAATTTATTACTAAATTTTTTTGAAAATTCTCCAAAACTTAATACTTTATCTACTAAACTTACTATCCAACTTTCAGCATATTTAGGAATTTTATAATCAATCGGAAACATATGTGATCTTATGATATTAATTTCTTTTTCAGATAATTCAAAATTATTTGAAGCATTTTGTACTGCTTCATCTGGATGTTTAACTGAAAAAAGTAATATTTTATCTTTTATTTTATGACATTTCCTTACTTCATGAGTATAAAAATCGTGTAGTAAACCTCCACGAGCTACCTCTTCATAATCTAATCTTAAAGATTTAGCTATTATATATGAATAATATGAAACTTTTAGTGAATGATCCATTCTTGTTGTATTATGATGTTTTATATTATTCATTTGCTTAAATTTACTATTTTCTAATATATGATTTATTATATTTAGGTATTCTTCATCATTTTGAATTTTTTTTGTCATACCTTAAACTTCACCTCAAACACTATTACATTATATCACATTTTTTATAATATTATAATGCTTTTTGTTACTATTATTAATCAAAAAATAAAAAGCCTTATTTTATAAAGCTTTTTTTATATAAATTTTTTTATTTTTTTATGCCTTTGGCACCCTTAATTCCATAATTACTTAATATATTACTTTCGAAAGAATATATTTTTCTAGCTCTATTTTTATAATCTTTTATTGCTAAAGTTATTAATCCATCTAATAAATCTGAATATTTTTTACCGATTGGTTCCCATAAATAGAAAGATAAACTTCCAGGAATAGTATTTGGTTCATTTATATAAAACTTATTAGATTTTTTATCTATTAAATAATCTATTCTACAAATACCACTTAAATTAAGGGCTTTAAATGCAGATCTAGAAGTTTCTTTTATTTTTTCTTCCAATTCTTTATCTATACGAGCAGGAATTATTCTACTAGCACTTGCCATTCCTTTAGACGGTCCTTTTAATTTTCCTTTAGACCCTCCAATGTATTTATCTTTAAATGTTAAGAAATCATCATCACTAGTAACCTCTTCTATAACACTAGTTTCTTGATGAGAATAATTTCCAACTACACTACAATTTACTTCTACTAAATTAGACACAGCTTTTTCTACAATAACTTTAATATCATATTTCATAGCTTCTTCTATTGCACTTGCTAGTTCTTTATCATCTTTCACATAAGTAATACCAACACTACTTCCTAAAGTTGCTGGTTTTACAACAACAGGATATCCTAATTTTTCTACTTTATCAAAAATTTTATCACAGTCATCAGCATACTCAGTATCAAAGAACCATATATAATCAACTATTGGTAATTTAAAATCTTTAAAGATTTGTTTCATTACTACTTTATCTTGACCAAGTGCGCTACCTAAAACTCTACTTCCAACGTATGGTATTCCAACACTATCTAAATAACCTTGTAATGTACCATCTTCTGCATTGTTACCATGAACAATTGGAAAAGCTACATCTATTTCTTCAATCACTTTTCTAAATAATCCTTTAGTAGATTGAAGTACATACCCGTCTTTACTTTTTGTTAATACTACTTGTTTAGCATATCTTTTAAGCTCATTAAAATCTTGATATACTTCTATATCCATAAGCATTTTTCCTGTATACCAAATTCTATCTTTACTTATATATATTGGAACTATTTCATACTTATCTTGATTAATATGTTCCATGGCTTGAACTGCACTTATAATACTAACTTCATGTTCTACAGTTTCACCACCAAATATTACACCAACTTTTATTTTCATACTATCTCTCCTATTCATTAAATAAATCTGGTAAATCATTTTCTAAAAGTACATAAGTTGATTTAGCCTCTTTGCTAGAAAGTTTATTCATAAGTGGAAATGATTCTCTAACATCATTTAAAATAAATATTTTTTTCTTATCATACTTGCTATCTATTAAAGCATCATATATCGGTTTTGTTTGTTTTTCACCTATTAAAATTACATAATCACAAACATTACTTATATACTCTCCAAACTTATAATTTAAATTATATTGTTCTTTTCCAAGTTCAATCATACCAGGAGTAACAATTATTTTAACACCATCCATAAGTCCTAAAACTTCTACAGCCATTTTTGAACCTACAGGATTAGAATTATAAGCATCATCTATTATATTAATATTTCCATATTTTTTTAATTCTAAACGATGTTCTATAGTTTTTGTGCTACTTACGCCTCTTTGAAGTTCTGCTATAGAAAGACCTAATTCATGACCTAATAATATACCAGCAAGTATATTATATACATTATGTTTTCCAAGTAACTTAGTTGTAAACTTATGTTTTGTTTTATCACCTTTAAATACACATTCAAAACTTGTACCTTTTCCTGATAATTTTATATTAGTAGCATATAAATCTACATTATTGTTATCTATTCCCATCCATTTTACATTACAACTATTTTTTATTTGATATTTCTTTTGATACTCATCATCACCATTTAATATAGCAAGGCCGTCACTTGGAAGTGATTCTACAAGTTCAAATTTACCTTTCATAATATTTTCTCTACTACCAAAACTTTCTAAATGAGCTTCTCCTATGCTTGTAATAACAGCATATTTAGGATTTACAATCTTACAGTTATCTTTTATATCCCCTATTTTAAAAGCTCCCATTTCAGCAATAAATATATCACTAAATTTATCTAAATGTTCATTTATAGTTCTTATTAATCCATAAGGAGTATTAAAACTCTTTGGAGTTGCAAAACTATTTAACTTTATATTTAAAATATCATTTATTATATTTTTACTACTAGTTTTACCATAACTACCAGTAATTCCAACAACTGGTATATTCATATTTTTTAATTTCTTTTTAGCTTTATTTTTATAATATAAATATACGCATTTTTCTATTGGAGTATTAAGTACATTTACAACCATAACTACAAAATAATTTAAATATGTAATAAGACCTAAATATACATAACAATATACTAAATTATCATAATCAAAATTAACTATAAAAGGAATAATTGCGATAAAATATACTAAAAACATAGTGAATGAAAGCCTTTTTATCCTAGACGTTAATACTAAAGGTTTTTTATCAATTACTTTTTTATTTCTATATGATACAAATATAATTCCATAAAGAATTATAAACACACCTATTGCTACTCCAGTATTAAAGAAAAGAGTAAGTGGAAATAATACAAATAGTAAATCACTTTCAAAAGTAATTTTTCTTATATTACTTAATATCCATCTAAAATACCTCAAATCTAAATCATAATAATTTTGTTGTAACATATGAAAAGCTCTCTTTGTTTTAAATACTGAGAATATTAAATATGGTATTAAAGATACTAAAAATATTGTCATATTATCCTCCTATAAAACTTTTTAGAACACTTATAGTTTGTTCTAATCTTTCTAAATATGCATAATGACTGCATCCTTCATAAGTAACTACACCAGCATCTTTAAGTAAACTCTCTAGTTCATAAGCTCTTTCTACAGGTACTTCTGTATCCATAGTTCCCCAAAGAAGCAATGTAGAACACTCTATTTTTTTTACTTCTTGTTCTATATCTAAATTAACATGTTCAACAAGTATTTTTCTCATAGTTTCACTAGCATTTCTATAATCTACCGACCCCATATGTTTTTTAGCAAATCCTTCTAATTTATTTATTAGTGGTACTTTCTTTAAAAATTTCAATATTTTAGTCTTAGTACTTAATCTTTTTATTTCTTGTTTAAAAGGACTTCCAAATAACACTAATTTATCTACTTTATACTTAGAAGCATATAATAAACTTATTTTACCTCCAAATGAATGACCTATAAGTATTGGATTTTTAACTTTTAACTCATCAAGTAGTTCTTTTATACACTGTACATAATCATTTAAAGTCCATATATAAGTAGGTTCTTCACTAATACCAAAGCCTGGTAAATCAACTATAATAATTCTATTATTTTTTTTAAATCTATCTCCTACTGGTTTCATCATTTCAATATTTTGTCCCCAGCCGTGTAATAACACTAACGTATTATCACCTTCACCATAATCTATATAATTTACTGCGACATCATTTATATTCTTAATCATCATATCACCTTTAACAATTATACCACAAATGATATACTTTTTAAACGATTTTTAATAAAGTAAACTATTACTTTACAAAAAAATACTCTATTGAGTATTTTAATAAAATATAACTACAATTATATTAATAATTTTTTTCTTAAGGATATTAAATATTGTTAAGTAGTCTATTTAGTTTTCTGATTTTTATTTAATTTATTTATTATTTGAGTATATGCATTTTCACATAATATTTTTTTAGCTCCAAATTTACTAAAATATCCTTGTAATAACATATATAAATCTTGATAAATATTAGAATAATCAAACATAACTGTATCTAAATATTCAGGGTCTATATCACCCATAAAACTCATATCATCTGTTGAAACCATAACATTATCTACACCTACTATTTGAGATACATGAATTATATGTTTTAAATAATAATTAGCTATTTGCTCCTTTGACTGATTATAATCAGTTGTTACAAAGTTTCTATTTGAAAATACCCCTACTAATCCATTTACTTCTTTTAAAGCTATAAGCTGTGCATCATCTAAATTTCTTTGTCTATCACAAAGCATTCTAGAATTAGAATGACTTGCATAACAAACAACCCTATTACCTTTAATTTTATTATTTTTTATTGTTTCTATTAAACCATAAAATGTATTTAAATTAGCATGTGATAAATCTATACCGATTCCAAGTTCTATTGCCTTATTAACAAAGTTAATTCCATCTACTGTAAGCCCTTTATCACTTCTATTACCTGAACCATATCTATTTTGATTATTCCATACAGGTACTATAGAACGTAATCCTTCGTTATATAAAGGCTCTAAATCATTAATATCTAAATAATCGCAACCTTCTATACTATAAATAAATTCTATATTAGGTAAATAATATTCTAATATTTGTTTAGATATTTTAAACATAGTTAAAATAGATATATTTGGATTGTAATAACTTTCATGCAATTCTTCCTTCATTTCTTTTTCACTCATAAAATAAAGATTTGCAAATATACATTTTATATTATCACTATTATTTGTTATTTTATTTGCGATTTGTTCTATTTTAGTATAATCATTTTTTAAATAACAAGTATAACAAATAGAAAGTAAATCATAATGAGTATCTACCATATATTCTCCTTATATATATTTTGTAACTTCTATATTTTCTTTAACATTACAATATCTATTATAATATTGTTTAGCAACATACAGAAGCATTGTATTTCTAGTTATTTGTTTTTGATATTCATCAAAAGCAGATGCATATCCAACTGGTTTATCATTTTTTACTTTATCTTTATCATTATCTTCATATATAGCATTTACTAATATATTTTGATGAATTAAATTATTTGAATCAAACGTTGCAAGTGCCCCTGTCCAACCTTGATGAGAAAAGCTTCCAGTTGAAAATTCTGATGGCGTAAATGTTTTTTCATACCCTAATGGATGTTTTACATATATACCAAGATTCCCTTTGTTTGACTGATTAGAATTTGGAAATGTTACCTCTCCTAATCTGTCCATTTGAGTCTTTCTTATTATTCCTCTATTATAATAAGTTACTTTATATAATGATTTTGCTAATTTAGCTAAATCTTCACTTGTAACAAACAATCCTGAATGACCTAAAGCACCACCTAATATTCTTGCTTTTGGGTCATGAACTAATCTTTTAAAATTTCCATTGCCACCAACATTATTTGTAATTGGATTAAAATGAGTATGATGTAATCCTAATGGTGCTAATAAATATTTATACATTATTTCATCAAAAGTCATATCCATTCCTAATTTTTCAGAAATAACTTTTTCTATTGTATCACTTATTACAATAGCACCAAAATCAGTATATTTATTTTCTTCCCTACTATTTGAAGAAAGATATAGAGTTTTTAAAATCTCATAAGCCTCTTCTTTACTTTGAGCATTTAAAATATTACCATTAGTTCTAAGTTCTCCATGAAGTCTTACTAAATCATTTAAAGTAAAATCTTCTAAATTTTGAAAACTAGAATTTATATCTGAAACCTTTGCATTTAAATTTATTAATCCCTGTTTTTCAAGCATGAATAGTAAAATTAGAGTATATAATTTTGTTATAGAAGCTATATCAAACAAAGTGTTTTCATCAACTTTTATTGACCTTGTTCTTGCTGCTTTACCACCTATTAGTTTTAATTTATATTCACCATTATTTTTAAAATCAGGCAGATATATGCAGCTAGATATCCCTGTAATATAATTTATATCATGAATATTTTTTTGATTTAAAAAACGTTCTGTTTCTATTTTTATATCATTTGCAATACTAGCAAGTGCCTCATCAAGACCAATATCTTTTTTTACTATTTGTAAACTACTTTTTCTCAAATCATCTAAATAATCTATTTTACTTCCTTTATTTATTAAATCATCTAATATATTATTTATATTATTTTCTTTATCCATAAAAACTCCTTATTTATTATTTTTTAAATATAAATTTAATA
>JAZTXB010000014.1:0-1539 GCA_045636225.1 Bacilli bacterium | reverse complement strand
GGATATTTAGTGTGTTAAATATATATGCATAATTTATAATCTTAATTTATGTTTTATATTATCTTTGTTTTATAATTAATATATTAATATAAATATTTATTTTGATTAATTACAAATTAAATATATTTTAATTTAAAAATTTATTTATGATTATATTTAATATTTTTTATTTTAAATATAATTTAAAAATTAATTTTAAGCAATCGACAAATAAATTAACCTATGATTATTCATCTCAATTTAAAAATTTTAATGTGTTTTTATATATACACTTCCCCTACTTTTAAAAATATAAATAGGGGAAGTGTATTAAAAAAGATAGAGGATTATTCATCTATCTTTTTAAATGCTGTTTTTCTAGATTGAATTTCTGCTATTTTTTCAAATACTTCTGATGCATTATTTTCATTAATTTCTGTATATCCAAGTTCTTTAAGAGCTTGAACTTTAACATTATTAAGTTCCATAGTTCTACTTAATTTATCTTCCATTTTTTGTTCTATTTGATTAACAAATCTTCTGTGAGATTCAGCTAATTTACTTTTAGACGCTTTACCACTTCTATAAAGAACCATTGCAGAAAACATTACAGCTTCATAAATAAATTGTTGGTCCTCTTCAAAAGCAAATTCCATTGGTTTTTCAAACCCAGTTTCTTTTGCTACATAAGCCAAAATATATTTTAACTCAGGAGTATTATTCATTGCTTGTAAATAATGATAGAAGTAAGTTACTATATTCTCCCCTTCTTTGCCATTATCTTCTAAGTATTCTTTAACTAAATCAATAATACCAATAAAAATCTCTTGATGTTTAGGACTAATACCATTTAATAAATCAGCCCCTACTCCATTATTATTAGCTTCTTTTTTACTATCACATAAACTATTTAATCTAAGTTCTACTTCAGTAATATAATCAGTATCTACTTTTATTGTATCAATTTCTTCTGCATTTTTAATGCCTAATAGATTTAACATTAAAACTTTTTTATCTTTAGGCCATTTATTAATATCTCCTAATTCTAAATAATTATATATCATTTGTCTAGACACACCTAAAAATTTTGATAATTTTACTTTAGATATTCCTAGTTCGTGTAATAAGTCTGCAAGTTTAGTATTCATATTTGATACCCTCCTAATATTATTTTAGCATATTCTTGACATTTGTCAAGTGTAAAGTGTAAAGCGAAGGTAAAAAATATTTTTTTAACAATAAACTATTTACTTTTATTAAAAATTATAGTATATTGCAAACAATTTTTAATAAATAAGTCATAATATATGTTTCATATAAACTTGTTATTAATATTATAATAACTGATAAAATTATTATACTAAAATATTTATTAAAATATAGCCTCATTTTTTCATCTTGTTTCTTTACAATATATTTTATCATTGTAATAGATATTTTAATTGTAAAGGCCGTAATAAGACAAAATATAAGTACATTTATTATTAAATGAGGGAATATATATATTATGCTTAATAATGTACCTTTTATTCCAAAAGTTAATACAAAAGCAGATAAACT
>JAZTXB010000013.1:0-9220 GCA_045636225.1 Bacilli bacterium | reverse complement strand
ATATAATTTTTAATTTCTTCTTCTGTATTATATAAATTATTTCCCAACAATTCTAAAATATTTCCCGACTCTATATTTACTAAAGGATTCAACTTTAAAATTTGACATCTTGATATTATTGTATCTAGTAATTGAAATCTATTATCAGTTATTAGAATTGCAGTGATTCCTTCCTCCGGTTCCTCAAGAAATTTTAATAATGAATTTGATGAAGCTAAATTTAATTTCTCAGCACCATTTATTATATAAATTTTCTTTGTTCCTAATATAGATTTCTTTGAAAAATCATATTGAAGTTCTTCTAATTGATTTTTTTTAATCCATTGACCATCTGCTTCTATTATTTTTAATTCTAAAAATTCTCTGTTATCTATATTTTTACATTGATTACATTTTTCACATTGTTCACAATTTGTATATTTATTTGGACACAAAATATATTTTGAAAACGCTAATGCTAAATCGAATGATTTTGAATAACCATTTGACTCTATTAAATATGCATGTGAACATTTATCATTTTTTATTGAATTAATTAAAGTCTTATATACTATTGGTTGTTCATTTTTAAATTCATCTAGCATACTATTCCTCCTAATAAATAAATATCATAATAAATATCAAAGAAAGAAGCGCAGGAACCCCTAATATTGATATAGTTAATAAAGTTATTATGTTTATTGGTATTATAAAACCTAAAGGTTGTACCAACAAATTATATCCATATAGCAAAAAAGAACTAATTATAATTCGTTTTATTATTTTTAAAATAAGTTTCAACAAATTTATCACCTATTATACATTATTCTAAAAAATAATACTTTATGAATTTTTATTAGTTGATATATCCATCCTATTTTGCAAAGCTAATTCCAATGTTAATGAATCAACATAATCTATTTCCGCACCCATTGGAATACCATATGCGATTTTAGATATCTTAATATCTTTTGATTCTAATATTTTTGATATATAAAGTGAAGTTGTTTCTCCTTCTATACTTGGTTTTAAAGCTAAAATTATTTCTTTTATGTTATCTTCTTCAACTCTTTTAATTAAACTTTCAATGTTAATATCTTCAGGATTAACTCCATCTATTGGAGATATCAAACCATCGAGAACATGATAATATCCATCAAATATATTTAATTTTTCAAATAATATAACATTTTTTGGTTCCTCAACTATGCATAGAACATTTTTGTTTCTTTGCTTATTTTTGCAAATCTCACACTTATCCTCTTCACTTAAATTATTACAAATACTGCATCTCTTTATTTTTATTTTAATATCTTTCAATGAATTAGAAAATAATTCTATAATAGATTGATCCGTTTCTAATAAAGAAAGTGCTAACCTTTCTGCAGTTTTTTCTCCTATTCCAGGCATTTTTTTAAAACATTCTATCAAATTTAATATTGTACTTGGATACTTCATTAAAATAAACCTGGCATTCCCTTTGTATATGCTCCCATTTTTTCTTCTGTTTCTTTATTAATTTGTTTAATCGCATCATTAACTGCTACAATTATCATATCTTGCAATAATTCTATATCATCAGGTTCTATTTTTTCTATATCTATTTTCACTTCTATTAATTCTTTTACACCACTCATTTTTACTGTTACAATTGAGGATTTTCCTGTGTATTCTTTATTATTTATTTTTTCTTGTGTTTCTAACATTTCCTTTTGTAATTTTTGCGCTTGTTTTAACATAGCTTGCATATTCATATTTATTCCCTCTTTCTAATTATAAACAATTATATCTTCAAATATATTTTCAATTTCATTATTTGAATTATTTTTCACTTCTTTTTCATTTGCTTTATAAAAAACATCTTTTAAATCAAAGGAATCATCTATATAATCATATATTTTTTTATTTTGTTTTAGACTTTCATTGAAATCTTTTTTTATTATTTCCCATTCTTCATTAGATACTGCTATAGGTTTAAACTTCTCATTAAAAAATTCATTTATTACTTTTTCAATATCTAATAATATTGAATTAAAATATTCATCTAAATTTTTAAATTCATATACAAATATTATATATTCATTCCCTTTTACCTTTATTTTTCCATCTAACATAAGTGAAACAACTGAACTATATTCAGGATTCATTAATAATTCTTTTATTCCATCAAATTGTTCTTGGAAACTCACTAAATCTTTTTTATTAAATTTAGCAAGTGCATTATTTATTCTTATTTTCTTTAAATCAATAATTTTTTCAAGTACATCATTCGAAACATCTTTTTGCTCTATATTTAATTCAGGTTTTATTTCTTTTTTTTGTTCATATATTGGTATTAAATCTTTTTCCATTTGGTTTGAATTTGTTTTATTTTTACCTAATTCAAGGATCTTTATTATAGACAACTCAAAAACTAATTTTAAATTATTTGTTGTTTTTCCATTTTTTATTGCAGATAGAAAAATTTCAATCATATCATATATGTTTTTTTCTGTCGTTATATTGCAAATATTTGTATAAATATTTTTTTGTTCTAATAATTCAAAATATTCGGAGCAATTATAATTTATCAAAACGTTTTTTAAAAAATCCACTATTAATTCCATTATTTTTATTAAATTTTTCCCACTATCATTATAGTCATTAATAAATTCAAATATGTTTTTTATATTTTTATTTAAAATTTCTATAACAAATTCATTAATTTGTGATTCAGTTATAGATCCATATACATCATTAACATCATTTATTGTAATTTTATCCGATGTGTATGAAGTTAATTGATCAAGCAAACTCAAAGAGTCTCTCATTCCTCCATCAGATAATTTTGCTATAAGTTCTATAGCATTTTCCTCTATTTTTATTTCTTCTAATTTACAAATTTCTGTTAACCTATATCTAATATCATTTATACTAATTTTTTTAAAATCAAACCTTTGACATCTAGATAATATTGTTGCTGGTATTTTATGTGGTTCTGTAGTTGCTAATATAAATATTACGTGTTTAGGTGGTTCTTCTAATGTTTTTAATAATGCATTAAACGCTGCTGTCGTAAGCATATGAACCTCGTCTATTATATATATTTTATACTTTCCAAATGACGGAACCAAATTAACTTTATCTCTAATTTCTCTTATTTCATCAACACCGTTATTTGATGCAGCATCTATTTCTATTACATCAGTGTTTTGATTTTTTAATATTTGCGTACAACTTACACATTTATTACAAGGCATTATATTTTTTAAATTTTCACAATTAATTATTTTTGACAATATTTTAGCAATACTTGTTTTTCCCGTGCCTCTAGGTCCAGTAAATAGATACGCATGATTTATTTTATTATTTAAAACACTGTTTGATAACGTTTTAATTATTACTTTTTGACCTACTACATCGCCAAAATCCTTGGGTCTATATTTTCTATATAAAGCTTGATACATATTCCACCTCAATTCTTCATTATTATTATACACTTTTAATTATAAAAAAAAAAGAAGGTTATCTTCTTTTTTTAAAAAAGCTCTGCAACATTTTTTTACATTCTTTAGAACAAACTTCAGAAATTATTTCTATATTTTTTATTTTATCTGTAGACCCATAATTTTCATTTTTTACACCATATACAATTTTTTTTATTCTTGCTTGTTCTATAGCACCAGAGCACATCATACACGGTTCCATAGTAACATATATTTCACAATCATCTAATCTCCAATTTTTTATTTTTTTACAAGCTTTTGATATTGCTATCATTTCCGCATGTTTTGTTACATCATTTTTATTTTCTTTTTTATTAAATCCTTTAGAAATTATTTTATTAAATCTAACAATTATAGCACCAACAGGCACCTCATTATGTTTTAGTGCTTTTTTTGCTTCTTTTATAGCTTTTTGCATATAATATTCATTCATTTTTCACCCCTAATGTTTCACGTGAAACATTTAATATTTATTTTTACCATTTTTTCAACACTAATTAAATGTTTCACGTGAAACATTTAATAATTATAAAAAAAGCACACACATTCAGGGATTTTTAAGGCTGCTGTCTTCCAACTCTGACCTGGTTCAAATATAAATGTTGTGCAATAATAATATATTATAAACAAAAAAATATTTCAACTTTTTTTATTTACAATATATATTTATTTAATTAATTTGTCCAAAAAAGAATATATACATATTTAATGTTTCACGTGAAACATTAAATAAAAAAACAATATGTTTCACGTGAAACATATTGTTTAATTTTACTTTAATTATTTTCTTCTGTTTTTTCTGGGTGTTCTTGTTCTTCTTCATGTTCAATAAGTGCAATCGTGCTCACTTTTTGATTATCTTTTAAATTGATTAATTTAACACCTTGAGCAACACGTCCTGTAGAAGATACTTGTGCCAATGGTAATCTTATAATCATTCCACTATCTGTAATTATTATTAAATCTTCTGTACCTGTTACCATTTTAAAAGAAACAATATTACCATTTTTTTCAGTTATGTTAAGTGCTTTTACACCTTTACTACCTCTATGTGTCATTCTATATTGTTCAATATTAGTCTTTTTTCCATAACCATTTTCAGTAACAACAAGAACGTCTTCAGAATCAGCAGTTATTTCCATACCAACAGCTACTCCATCACCAACATCAATACCTCTAACACCTGATGCAGTTCTACCCATAATTCTAATTTCTTGCTCGTTAAATCTTATTATTCTTCCATTTGAAGAAGCTATTAGAATCTCTGAATTACCACATGTAATTTTTGCTGAAATTAACTCATCATCTTCTTTTAATGTTATTGCTATTTTACCATTTGTACGTATATTTTCATACTCTGATATATCAGTTCTCTTAATTATACCTTTTTGTGTACAAAGTACAACGTAAGCTGGTTCGTTTGTTGGACTAGCTTTAAGCATAACATTTACTTTTTCTTCTTTTTCTAAAGGTAATAAATTAATTATTGGTAAACCTTTAGATTGTCTACTATATAATGGTACTTCATAGCCTTTCATTCTATATACTTTTCCTTTGTTTGTAAAGAACATTATATAATCATGGGTAGTCATTGATAAAATATTTTCTACAAAATCTTCTTCATTAGTAGACATTCCTTTAATTCCTACTCCACCTCTATTTTGAGATTTATAAGTATCACTTTCAACACGCTTAATATAACCTTTATTAGTTAAAGTTACAACTAAATCTTCAACAGGAATTAATGATTCATCATCAATATAATCTATAGCAGTCATATCTATTGAAGTTCTTCTTTCATCCGCATATTTATCCTTAATTTCTAGCATTTCCTGTTTAATTATTTCTAATACTTTATTCATATCTGATAAAATTTCTTTATATTCTGCTATTAATTTTAATAAATCTGTAAGTTCGGCTTCAATTTTTTCTCTTTCTAATCCTGTTAATCTTCTTAATTTTAATTCTAATATTGCATCTGTTTGTATTTCAGTTAATCCAAATCTTGCCATTAATTTTTCTTTTGCTTCTATATCACTTTCTGCTGATTTTATAATAGCAATTACTTCATCTATGTTGTCTTGAGCTATTTTATAACCTTCTAGTATATGAACCCTATTTTCCGCTTTTTCTAAATCAAATTTAGTTCTTCTTATAATAACTTCTTTTTGATGTTCAATATATTTAGAAATTATATCTTTTAGTCCTAATGTTTTTGGAGTCATATCATCAATAACTAATAATATTATTCCATAATTTACCTGAAAATTTGTATGTTTATATAAATTGTTTAATACAACTTGTGGATTTGCATCTTTCTTTAAAGTAATTGTAATTTTTACACCATCTTTTAAATCTGTATGATAATCAGATATTCCTTCAATTACTTTATTATGTACAAGTTCGGCTACTTTATTTTTTAATTCTAAAGTATTAACTCCATATGGAACTTCAGTAATAACTATATTACTATGATTTCCTTCTTCTTCTATAACGGCCCTACTTCTAATAGTTATAGAACCACGACCGGTTTCATATGCTTTTCTAATACCAGAATTTCCTAGAATTATTCCTCCTGTTGGAAAATCTGGACCTTTAATATATTGCATCAATCCAGCTGTATCTATTTCAGGATTATCGATATAAGCAATACAACCATCTATAACTTCACCTAAGTTATGTGGTGGAATATTAGTTGCCATACCAACAGCAATTCCCATTGAACCATTAACTAAAACATTAGGGAATCTAGACGGTAAAACTTTTGGTTCTTTACTTGTAACATCAAAATTCCATTCCATATCAACAGTTTCTTTTTTTATATCCCTTAAAAGTTCTAATGATATTTTAGCAAGCCTTGCCTCAGTATAACGATAAGCAGCAGCTCCATCTCCTTCAATGTTACCAAAGTTACCATGACCATCAACCAACATATATCTTTGATTAAAATCTTGTGCTAAACGAACCATCGCATCATAAATACTTGAGTCTCCATGTGGATGGTAATGCCCCATAACGTAACCAACTGTAGTTGCACTTTTTTTATGTGGCTTATCAGGTGTATTTCCTTCTTCAAACATAGACCATAATATTCTTCTATGAACGGGTTTTAAGCCATCCCTTAAATCTGGAATTGCGCGAGATGTTATAACGCTCATCGAATAATCAAGAAATGAATTTCTTACTTCATTTACTATATTATTTTCAGAAATTGAATCTCTTTCATGAAAAGTACCGCTGTATTCATCAGTATTTTCTTGTTCTTCATTTAATATTTCTTCGTTTTCCATACAACCATACCTCCTAAATATCTAAATTTTCTACAAATTTTGCATTTTCTTCAATAAATGCACGTCTAGGTTCTACTTCATCACCCATTAATTTTTCAAAAATTGCATCTGCTGCTACACAATCTTCTACTGTTATTTTTCTAAGTGTTCTCTTTTCTATATCCATTGTTGTTTCATTTAGTTCTTGAGCATCCATCTCTCCTAATCCTTTCATACGAGCAATTTCTGCTCTATTTCTTACATTATCTGGAAGTGATGCTAAATACTCATCTTTTTCTTTTTCATCAAGTACATATTTACGAGTTTTACCATGCATTATTCTAAATAAAGGTGGTTGAGCTGCATAAACATGCCCAGCCTCTACTATTGGCTTAAAAAATCTATAAAATAAAGTCAATAAAAGTACACGAATATGAGAACCATCAACATCGGCATCGGTCATAATTATAATTTTATCATATCTTAATTTTTCTAAATTAAAATCTTCGCCAATTCCTGTTCCAAAGGCAGTTATTATTGTTCTTATTTCTTCATTTCCTAAAGCTCTATCAAGTCTTGCTTTTTCTACATTTAAAATCTTACCTCTTAGTGGTAAAATTGCTTGTGTCATTGCATCTCTACCTTTTTTAGCTGACCCACCAGCAGAATCTCCTTCGACTATAAATATTTCTGATACTTTAGGATCTTTACTCTTACAATCAGAAAGTTTTCCAAAGAAATTAGTCATAGCTAAATCACTTTTTCTTGTTATTTCTCTTGCCTTTTTTGCTGCATTACGTGCGCGACATGCCAACATAGATTTTTCTACAATAACTCTTGCCTCATCTGGATTTTCAAGTAAAAATTTTTCAAATCCCTCACTAAATACGCTATCAGCTAATTTTCTAACTTCACTATTACCAAGTCTTCCTTTTGTTTGACCTTCAAATTGAGGATTTGGATGTTTACAAGAAACAATCATTGTTAACCCCTCTTTAACATCATCACCAGTTAAAGACTCATCTTTTTCTTTCAAAATATTTGTCCTTCTAGCATAATTATTAATAACTCTTGTTAAGGCTCTTTTAACTCCATCTTCATGAGTTCCACCATCATGAGTATTAATATTATTAACAAATGAATAAATGTTTTCATTGTATCCATTAGTATACTGAAGTGATACTTCAAAGACTACATTATCTTCTGTACCTTCTAAATGAATAATATTTTCATGAATTGGAGTCTTTTCTTTATTTATAAATTTAACATATTCAGCAATACCACCTTCATAAATAAATGTTTCTCCTGTTGTGTCTTCTTCATCCCTATCATCTCTTATTGTTATTTTTAAACCTTTATTTAAAAATGCAAGTTCCCTTACTCTTACCTTTAATGTATTATAATCATAAATATCAGTATCAAATATCTCAGGATCTGGTTTAAAAGTAACTGTAGTTCCTGTTCTATTTTCTTCACAATCTCCTATTATTTTTAATGGTTCCTTAGTATGTCCACCATTTTCAAAGCGAATATTATGAATCTTACTATTTTTATATACAGTAACTTCCACCCAACTTGATAATGCATTTACTACTGAAGCACCTACACCATGGAGACCTCCAGATACCTTATATCCTCCGCCTCCAAATTTTCCTCCTGCATGAAGTACTGTATAAACAGTTTCAACAGTACTCTTTTTTGTTTTAGGATGGATATCTACTGGAATTCCACGCCCATTATCCTTAACAGTTATTGAATTTCCTTTATTTATAATAACTTCAATGCTATCACAATAACCTGCTAATGCTTCATCTATAGAATTGTCTACAATTTCCCAAACTAAATGATGTAATCCTTTAACATCTGTTGTGCCTATGTACATACCAGGCCTTTTTCTAACTGCTTCAAGTCCTTCTAACACTTGAATATCTGATGCATCATAATGATTTATTTCGTTATTCATTTAAATTCACCTCTTTGATTTTTATTATGTTGCCATTATTTATATTAAATAATTTAGAACTTTTGATTAATTTTGAATCTAAATTATTTAAATCCGTTGTTGTTATAATAGTCTGAATATCACGACTAATATATTTTAATAAATTGTTTTTTTTAGTATCATCTAACTCACTAAATATATCATCTAATAATAATATTGGAGTTGTTTCTTTATATTTTTTAAATATTTCTATTTCTGATAATTTCAATGCTAATACTGCAATTCTTTGCTGTCCTTGCGAACCATAAAATTTTAAATTTTTATTTCCTAAATAAAATTCTATATCATCTTTATGAGGACCTATACTCGTTGAACATAGTTTTATATCATAATCTATTTTTTTTTCATACTCATTCAATAAAAACTCTTTTAGATTTGACATATTTATAGCAAAATCTATATTTTTAATATATTTTATTGAAAAACCTACTATATTCATAATATCCTTGTAAATAATACTACAATACTCATTTATTTTTTTTGTG
>JAZTXB010000012.1:0-4359 GCA_045636225.1 Bacilli bacterium | reverse complement strand
TTTAAATTGTCCAAATGGTAGAATGGATATTATAAAATATAATGATAATAATATAATAATAGATTATGCACATACTCCTGATGCAGTAGAAAAAATAATAAATGAAGTATCTAAAATAGAGCATAATAGAATTATAACTATAGTTGGTTGTGGTGGTAATAGAGATAAAACTAAAAGACCTATAATGGGGGATATTGCGACTAAATATTCTGATTTTGTTATTTTTACAAGTGATAATCCAAGATATGAAGACCCTAAAAAAATACTTAAAGATATGACATGTAAACTTGACAACAAAAATTATAAAATTATTGTAAAGCGACAAAAAGCAATAAAAAATGCTATACAAATGTTGTTAAAAAATGATATACTATTGTTACTAGGAAAAGGCCATGAGGATTATCAAATAATAAAAAATAAAAGAAGGCCTTTTAGTGATAAAAATGTTGTATTAAAATATATTAGGAGATGATATAATGTATCATTTAACTAGAGGTGTGTTAGCTTTAATGATAGGTTTTATAATATCTATAATAGTTGGAGTTATAATAGTTCCTTTATTAAGAAAAATAAAAGCAAAACAAACTTTGAGTACTTATTTATTTAAAAATCATAAAGAAAAAGAAGGTACTCCTACTATGGGAGGACTTATATTTATAATTCCAACAATATTATCAATTATAATATTATTGTTATGGAATAAGATAAATTTTTCTGCCAATTTATTTATAGTAATGTTTGTATTTCTAGCATATGCATTATTAGGTTTTATAGATGATTATCTTATTATAAAAAGAAAGAATAATGAAGGTCTTACAGAGTTTCAAAAACTTGCTGGGCAGATTTTAATTGCACTTATATTTTTCTTTATATATATGAAAAGTGGAGCAGAACCAATTGTTGAAGTATATACATTAGGTATTGAAATTCATTTAGGTTGGTTTTATGGAATATTCCTATTGTTTATGTTAGTTGCAAGTAGTAATGCGGTAAATATTACAGATGGACTTGATGGTCTTGCAGGCGGATTATCTTTGATAGCATTTTTAACTTTTGCACTTATAAGTGCAAATTCACCTGCGATTGAAGGTACGTCTGATATAGCTGTTTTCTGTTTTGTACTTGTAGGAGCACTTCTAGGTTTTCTAGCATTTAATTCAAGACCTGCAAAAGTATTTATGGGTGATACAGGTAGTTTAGCTCTTGGAGCAACACTTGCTACAATTGCTATTATAACTAAACATGAACTTACTTTTATAATAGTATCAGGGGTATTTATATTTGAAACATTAGTATGTTTAATACAAATATTCAGTAGAGTATATTTTAATAAAAAAGTATTTCTTATGACACCATTTCATCATCATTTGGAAAAACTAGGATGGAATGAAAGAGATATAGTAATTGTATTTTGGTGTATAGGTTTATTACTTAGTATGGCAGCGATTGTCTTTGGGGTATGGTACTAGTCATACTTCTTTTTATTTGTTATAATATTAGTAGTGGTGATAGTATGAAAAAAGTTTTTATTTTATTATTTTTTATTGTACTTGGAATATTTAGTTACATATTTTATACATATGAAGAATCTAAATACTATGAAGATATACTTGATACCATAAATGAATCTTTTGATATAAATTCTTATTCTATATTTGGAACTCATTTAAATATAGAAGGGTGTACAAATAAAGTTTTAGAAATGCCTACTTTAATATTAAAAAATAAAGAAGAGGAGATAGTATTAGATAGTATATTTTATAATGATAATGATATTACTTGTTTCTATATAAGCGACTATAATAATGGTGGAATATATTTAGATAATCTTAAACAAGGTGATTATTTATTACTGGTTAAAGATAATTATGATTATTATACATTAAATAATAATACTAGTAATTCTAATTTAGAATATTATACAATAACAAAAAATAATAGTAATAATAAAATTAATATAAATTTTAAACAATATAATAATAAAAATTATATTAACTTTGTAATAAAAAAAGCAAAACTTCCTGAAAATGTTTATGATATATCAATAGACCCAGGTCACGGAGGAAAAGACCCAGGAGCTATAGGAAAATTAAATGGTGTTGAATATCATGAATCTGATTTAACATTAAAAGTATCATTGTTATTAAAACAAGAATTAGAAAGTATGGGACTTAAAGTACATATGACAAGAAGTAATGATATTTATTTAGAACCATATGGAGAAGGCGGTAGAGCTCTTTTAGCTAATGATAATAATGCTAAATATAGTTTTTCAATACACTTTAATAGTGATTATGGAGTTATGAAATATGGAGGTGTTGAAATATATACACCAAATGATATTGATTTAAGTTTAGCTAGAATGTTTGCTAATAACTTAAGTGAGGTAGTTGGTTATTCAAAAAATTCTAATTTTAGATTAGAGGATGGAGTATATTATAAATATTTTAAACAAAGTGATATAGATGAATCTGCTTCTGCATTGATAGAAGATGATATGATTCCATTTGATATAGTATTAAACTCACCATATATGTACATGATTAGAGAATTAGGTGGAATACATACATATGCATATATTGATGGAAGAAATGATTATTATGGATTAAATACTCATTATAATTCAATAAAAACAGTAGAACCTTATTTACTTGAACTTGCATATATAAATTATCCAAGTGATTTAAGTAAAGCTATAAATAATCCAGAGTTATTTTCTAGCTCAATAAGTGATGCTATAAAAGAGTATTTGAATATTTCATAATTTTAACACATAATAAACATATTTTATTGTTATGATAAAGTTACAATGAGAAATCATTGTATAAACACTCCTTACTACAAAAAGATCCATAGGGATCTTTTTTATTGAAAAAATTATTAAAATGAGATATACTTAATACATGAGAATAGGTGATAATATGAAAAAAGGATTTACATTAATAGAGCTTTTAGCAGTAATAGTAATATTAGCAATTGTAGCTGCAATTTCAACACCAATAGTACTAGACATAATAGATAATGTAAAAAATAATTCTTTAAAGATAAGTTTAAAGACTATTGAAAAAGCTGCCAATTTATATTATCACAAAGAAACTTTAAAAGAAAGTAAAACATTTGAATGTAATAATGGTAAATGTGAAGATAGTTTAGGAAATAAATTAAATATAAAGGGCAAAGTCCCTACAAGTGGAAGTATAAATATATCAAAGTCAGGAAATATAACATATGAAGGAATTGTACTTGATGGATATTTATGTGATAAATATAATGAAGAATTTGTATGTGATAAGACTGATAAAAATATTGTTAATACAAAAGAAGAATCAATAATAATAAATAATACAAAAGATACATTAAGTAATTATAAAATATATGGAAATAGTGTACAAGACGGTATACCTACTATAGACACTCCTATTGAAATTAAAAGTGTTGGTGATAGGACAAAAAACTTATTTAATATTCCAGATATTACAAGTGACACACCACAAATACGTATAGATTGTAATATTACAACACCAGTTATGGTTAGTTCTCAAGAAACCCCTGTATCGATTACAAATAATAATGGTGATGACGCAAATATATGGAGAATTAGATTTACTTATCTTGATGGTACACAGTCCTATATTATGGATAATGTCTTGAGAAAAGTAGCTGGTTATACTTATCCTAAAATTAATGCAAGTATAGAAAATCCTATTGTTTCATTAACATATCGTGGTGATTATATTAGGGAAGGTGCATATAGAAAAATACAGATTGAAGTAGGAAGTACTTCAACAGAATATGAACCATATGGAAAATATAAAATACCAGTTAAAGTAAGTGGCAAAAATTTGTTTAATTTAAAAAAATCTCCAAGTACAAAATTGGATTTTTATGAAGATTATAGTGGGTTTAAAATTAAAGACGGACTTGAAAATCAATTTGATAATGGATATAGTATTGGTGATTTTAGTATTTATTGTCCTGATTTAAAAGTAGGGGATAAATTTGTTTTAAGTTTTGATACTAACGCTGTTAGAAATAGTATTAATGTAAATTATTTTTACCTTAATACATATGCTAAGAGTATAATAGTTGGTAAAGTATATGAATGTACTCAAGCGATGCTAGATAGTAAAATACTTATTTACTCGGGAAATACTGTGGGGGTTTATTATGAAAATATACAAATAGAAAAGGTAGAATCAGGTAGTAACCCAACAGAATATGAACCATATCAAGAATTAACAACCAATATATATCTAGATGAACCACTTAGAAAAATAGATAATTATGTAGATTATATAGATTATAAAAATAAATTATTAGTAAAAAATGTAGGAATACTAAAATTAATAGGAGAAGAGA
>JAZTXB010000011.1:0-13031 GCA_045636225.1 Bacilli bacterium | reverse complement strand
TTACCACAAATTAAATTAATAAATAATTATTCAAAAATAAATTTTGAAACTAAAGTTATTCCAAGTAATGTATTACTTGAATATTAATTAAATAAATAAAAAACATCTTCAAATTGAAGATGTTTTTTATTTAAAAAAATAAGTCTAGAGACTTATTTTAGAAAAATTTCTTTTTATTTGAAAATAATGATTTTTTATCTCCAAAGTTTGTAGGTTTTGGAGGTTCTGCAGTAATTGGTACTTGTGATTCATCAGTTGTTTCTACTTTAGGAGTTTCTTGAATAACTCGAGGTGTCTCAATTTTTTGAGTTTCGGGAATTGAAGTTGACATAACCTCTTCTTTAGTTGAAACAATTTCTGTAGGTTTAGATTCTATAATAGGTGTCTGTTGTTTGATTAATGTTGTTGGTTGTGAAAACATTTCGCTAGCAGCTTCATTATTTGCTATTTGTACTTTAGCTTCGTTTAAAATATTTGCTTGATGTGTTATTAAATCTTGTTGAACTAATTCTGTTGTTTCTATAGCATTGTCTAATCCGGTTGCTTTAACACGGCTGTCATCATCCAATTCAATAATTTTTAGAAGTTCTTCTAGTGTAGTAAGTCCTTCAAGAACTTTATTTACTCCATCATTTAATAATGAAATAACGTTTTCATTATAAACTAAATGTCTTAATTTATCTTTTCTTACATTAGAACTGATTGCATCTTTTATATCTTGATCCATTAATAATACTTCATGTATAGCAATACGACCATTATAACCATTTTTACATTGTTCACAGCCAACTGCAGTATATATTTCATTAACATCTTTTCCAGTTACTTTTCGAATGATATTTTTTTCATAATCATTAGTTGGTTTTAATTTTCTACAATGAGGACATAATTTTCTAGCCAATTTTTGAGATATAATTCCAGTTAGTGCACTAGCAAGTAAATACCTTTCAACTTCCATATCTAATAAACGTTCTATAGTGTTAAGTGAATCGTTAGTATGGATTGTTGATAGTACTAAGTGTCCAGTAATAGATGCTCTAACAGCTATTTTTGCAGTTTCTGTATCACGAATTTCTCCGATCATTATAATATTTGGATCTTGACGAAGTATAGATCTAAGTACTGTAGCAAAGTCAAGTCCTATTTCACTATTTGTTTGTATTTGATTTATTCCATCAATATCCATTTCTATTGGGTCCTCAACAGAAATGATATTTGTATTTTCTTTATTTAATCTTTGTAGTATTGAATAAACTGTAGTAGATTTTCCTGTACCAGTTGCTCCTGTTACGAGAACAATTCCATTTGGTTCAGAAATCATTTTTATAACTTTTTTGAAATTTTCTGGACTTAATCCTAAGCTTTCAAGACCTGCTAAACTTAATGAGTAATCCAAAATACGAATAACTATTTTTTCACCTTTGTTAGTAGGAATAGAAGAAACACGAAGGTCAAGATTTACATCTTCCAAAGTTGCTTTGATAGCACCGTCTTGTGGTAATCTTGATTCAGTAATGTTCATTCCAGAAATAATTTTTATACGAGTAATTAAATTTTTTGCCACCAAACTTGGTATTTCAGTATAGTCAGTCAATTCACCATCTATTCTTATACGACATTTTACAAATTCTTCATAAGGATCGAAGTGAATATCGGATGCCCCTCTTTTAGATGAATCTACCAAAATATCATTAACAATTTCCACTACTGGAGTTTTTTCAAAATCAAAATTTCTTAACATATAATCACCTTTTTTATTCTTTCACACTAGATTTTATCATAAATATATTATATAATATTATTATAATAAATTCAAGATAGAGTGGGGATATTTGTGAAAAAAAGTTATAATAAAGGGTTTATGTTAGCTGAAACATTGATAGTTACTACTTTTGTTGCAGGAGTACTTATATTTTTATTTATTCAGTTTAGTAATTTAAATAAAAATTATGATGACTCATATAAATATAATACCGTTGAGGGAATATATTCTGCAAAGAATATTATAGACTATATAAAGTCAGATACAGCAGCACTAACTACTATAGGTGAAAATGTTAATTATAGTTCTAATTTAAATATAACAGATTGTAATATATTTTCAGATATTGATTATTGTTTATTATTATTTGAATTAGAAAATATAAAAAAAATATATATAGCGTCTAATTATTTTGATAAAACAACATTTTCAAATGCAAGTTCTAGTATTCAAAAATTTATAAACAAAATAAATGCAGAAAGTGATGAAAAGTATAGAATAGTTGTTGAATTTAATGATGAAACATTTGCTACATTAAGGTTTGGTGATTAAAATGAATAAAAAGGGCTTTACTTTGATAGAATTAATAACAACATTTGCTTTAGCGACGATATTAATAATAATATTAATAAATATAGTTGTTCTAATTAAAGATATATATAATCAAAACAATACAAAAAGTAAAATGGCTATAGAACAAAGTACTTTAAGTAAATTGATGAATGAAAAATTTCAAAAGGGATTAAAATATTATAGTGCTTGTAGCGATAGTGATTTTTGCTACAATTTTATATTTGAAGATGGAGAAACCTCTAAATTAGTAGTTGATGATAATAAAATTATTTTTGACGAATATATATATAAGTTAGAAAACGGAGTAGGAGTAAAAAATCCTACTATAAAAAGAACATATGTGGATATTGATGATGAATCAAACACAGATAACTTTTTTACAATAAAAATACCTGTGTATTCTAAACTATATCCAAATAAAAATTTTGGTATAGATTTGACTATTGTCGGCCCTGAAGAAGCTAATATAGTTATACAATAACTAGAATCATGTTAAGATGATTGACAAAAAGTAAATATAGTGTTTTAAGTACAAAAGAATTAAGTCTTTTAAAATAAAAAATGAAGAAAAAAATTGATAATAATAGTTGTTGTGATTTTCTAATTATTAATTATATAATTTATTTATAATAAAACAAATGTTAATAAACTAGAGAGTAATGAATGAATTATTCTAGATTTTAAATAAGGTAAATACCTTATTTTTTTATTATCTAATATGCTAAATACTTGTGCGTGTATACAAAATCCCCCAAAAGATATTAATGCGCTAGATAATATTGTTTTAAGTTTTATATTTAGGTTTGATAATGAAAGAAATTTTAAACCTTGTGTTATTTCTAAAAATCCAAATATAAATTTATAATTATTATCTATATTAATAATGTTACTTATTATACAGGAAATTATTATGCATGTAGTTATAATTCCTAATATTAAAAATAGTGTGTTAGTAGTGCTATTTATTGCGTCTTTTAATATAGTGATAAAACTATTTTTTTCTTTTTGTATGTAGTTATATTCATGTATATATGAATTATTTTTCTTATTAAATAAGCCTAATATCAAAGAAGAACAGTAGTGTGAAATTAATATTATCAATCCTAGCTTTTTATTTTCTAGAAAAGAATAACCAATTGTACCGAGAATAAATATAGGATTAGTAAAATGACAAAAGTTTAAACATTTTTGGATATCGGTTTCACTAATTAGTTTGTTGTCATAAAGATCTTTTAAGTATTTAGCGTTACTAGGGGTACCACTTAACATGCTCATTATTAATGCAAAAGAACAATTTTTGTTTACTTTAAATATATTTTTTGTTATTTTATTTAATGTATTACTTATATCATTAATAATATTATAATTTATTAATATATTAGATAGTAGCATAAAAGGAATTAAAGTAGGGAATAAATTGTTTATACATAATGAAAAAGAAAATCGTATACTTTCCATTATTTGGTATGAATTTGATAGTAATAAATATAGAATTATTAAAAATATTAAACAGTAAATTAGTCTTTTCATTAGTATAATATATTCTATAATTTGACAATAATTAAAAAATATGTATAATATTAGTCATTGAGGGGGATTTTATTATGAAAAATAATGAAAATATGGAGTTATTAACTGCTGAATTATATCAAAAAATTTCAAGTGATAAAGGAGAAAAAATAGTTGCCTTAAAAAATATAAGAACAGATGTAATTAGTAAAATGAAATCAGAAAGAGAAGCCTTAAAACAATTAGAGGAACAAAAAAAAGATTTAGAGAAAAAAATTAGATTAACTAAAGCTAATATTTCTTGTTTTAAAAATAGAAAGTTTAAATTAACTAAAGAAATAGGCGTACAAAAAAGATTATCTAATAAAATAAATAAATTAATTACTAAAGATGATTCTTATGTAGATGTTGATAAATTTTATCCAGAAGTTAGAATTTCAAAAAAAAGATAGTTTTTACTATCTTTTTTTATACTAAATAATATATCAATATTGAACAAATACAAGCAATAATAAATAAAGCAATGTATTTAATTGAACCTTTCATAATTCCTCCTATATTAGTCTTATTTCTTGTTCTGTAAAAAATGGTTTATTTTTATCTATTCTATCAAAAAAAATTATTCCATCTAAGTGATCAATTTCATGTTGAAATGCTATTGCAAGTTCTTCTCTTGCACGTATTTTTATTTTATTGCCTTCTAAATCAAATCCTTCAATAGTAACCCTAGCATATCTTTTTACATGACCTTCAACATCTCTATTCACTGAAAGACAACCTTCACCAACTTCTGCTGCAATCATTTCATTTGAATAACTTACTATTTTAGGGTTAACAACTGCATATTCTTCAAATTTTCCCTCATCATATTCATATACAACAACTATTATTCTTTCATTTATACCTATTTGAGGAAATGCAAGTCCCATTCCAGGTCTTAAGTGATATTTTTCTGAATATTCTTCAATTTGACTATATCTAAGTTCTGTTATCATTTTATTAACTAATTCTTTATATTCTTTTGATAATGGGAAAATAGCATCTTTACTTATTTTTCTTAATCTTTTATCTTTTTCGTCTAATATATCTAATTTTTTAAACATAAAATCACTTCCGTGAAACATTATATCATGAAAGGATTAAAAAGTAAATTAAGTAAAAAAAGAAAAAACGTATTGTTTTTTCTCTTATCTTTGACAATCAAATATTCTAGAACCAACTACTATTACAAGTAAAATAAATAAAACTAATAATATTGCTGCTCCAAAACCAGTTCCATTACCATATCCGTATCCATTGTTGCATCCACATCCACCATAAGGATATCCACCGTATCCTTGATAACCACCATAGTAATACATATAACCCTCCAATCTAGTCAATATATCATATTATTTTACACTCAATTTGATAATTAAAAATACCTAAATATTGTTTATTTTTTTTTTATATGATATATTTATATAGTAGGTGATTACATGAAATTGCTAAAAAGTATGAGAGAAACTTTTAAAGATATGGATAAGACTATTTTCTTTGTATGTTTAGTATTAATAGCATTTGGTACTCTTAATATAGTAACCGCATCTAGTAGAGAAGCAGCAGTCAATTTAGATACAAACATTTATTATTATTTTTTTAGACACAGCATTATATTATCTATATCATTGATTGGATTTCTTGCCATAGTTAATATAAAAACAAAAAACTATGGTAAATTGGCTTTTTGGATATTTTGGCTTATTTTAGGCTTAAATACGTTTTTAGTGGTTAAGGGTGTTTCAACTAGAGGAGCACAAAATTGGATAGATTTAGGCTTTTTTAAGTTACAACCTAGTGAACTTGCGAAACCAACATTAATAGTGTGTTTAAGTTTATTATTTGAAAAGTACTATAGAAAACTTAAAATAGAAGATATAAAACATGATAAAATGATATGGAGAATAGTTTTTGTTGGCTTAATTTTCTTTTTTGTAGTATTTCTTCAAAAAGATTTAGGTACCGCTATTATTTTGCTGGGAATATTTATCTGTTTATTTATATTTGGTCCAATATCTAGAAGAGAAAAAATAAATGTATCTATTATTGTTATAATAATTGGTGCAATTGCAGCCTTCTGTTTTTTAACTATAACAGGCCATTTACTTTCAGATGCGCAAATGTCTAGGTTTAATTATTTTAATCCTTGTTCTAAATACGCAAGCACTGGATATCAAGTTTGCAATGCTTTTATAGCAATAAACAATGGTGGACTTTCTGGTGTAGGCCCGGGAAAAAGTACACAAAAATATTCATATATTCCAGAACCACATACAGATATGGTGTTTTCAATAATAGCAGAGGAAAATGGTGTGTTTATTTGTTCTTTTATATTCATTGCTTATATAATTTTATTGTTTAAAATATTAAAATTATCAATGAAAGTAAAAAAAATAAGTCATAAATATATTTGTTTAGGTGGTGGCGCCTATATATTTCTACATATACTTATAAATTTAGGTGGGTTATTTGGTATAATTCCATTAACTGGAGTACCCCTTCCGTTTTTAAGTTATGGTGGTAGTTTTACAATATCGTTGATATGTTTTTTAGCAATTATACAAAGAATACACGTAGAAATGCGTAATGAAAAAAAACAAGGATAGGAGAGATAAAATGAAAAAAGGATTTACGTTAATAGAATTACTCGCAGTAATAGTAATACTCGCAATTATAGCGTTAATTGCAACACCAATAGTACTGAACATAATAAATGACGCAAGAGAGTCTAGTACACTAAGGAGTGTAGATTTTTATTTGGATGCTTTAGAGTATACAATAGCAGATGCCGTTCTTTATAATGGAGGCATTTCAAATGGTACATATCAAATTACAGTAGATGGAAATTTATGTACTGGAACATTTACTGATGGAATTTGCGAAGAGGGTAAAGAGTTAGATGTAGAAGTAAATGGCGAAAAACCAAGTGGTGGTTCTATAACAATAGAAAATGGAAATATAAAAGAAGTATCAGTAGATTTAAATGATAAAACAATAGTTAAAACTAGTTCAGGAGAACTTAAATTTTTAGATGCCGTTTTAATTACGTCTATTGATTTTAATTATGAAAATTGTAATAATGTTAGTGTTAATGGAACTTGCGTTCCTGTTATAACAATAGAACCAGAAAATGCTACAAATAAAACCTTAAAATTTACAATGGCCGAAACTAATACTTTTGCAGGAAAAAATTGTGAACCTGAGACTGGAGGTCAGTCATCAAATTATCTAAGCATAGAGCAAACTACAGGAATTCTTACAAAAATAAAATCACATAAAAATGATTTTGGAGGAAATTTTTATATTGATATAACTGTTCAAACAACTGATGGAAGTAATTTGTCAGTAACTAAGACGATTTATTATGATAGTAGCTATGAGCAACCTATTTGTTGGTAAATTTTAATAGTTACAAATAATATAAATTAAGAATTAAATAAAAATATCTATTGCAAATTTTAAATAAATAGTGTATTATTATATATGTACTTATTTCTTGGTGGAGAAATATCCCAATTTTCTACTAGGTATAAGCGAATGTTAAAGAAGGGAGAATATTATGGCACTTAATAAAATTGCTAAAGAAGAATTAGTTAAGAAATTTGGAAAAGATGAAAAAGACACTGGCTCAATCGAAGTACAAATTGCTATTTTAACTACTGAAATTGATGCTTTAACAGAACATTTTAAAGCTCATCCAAAAGATAATCATTCTAAAAGAGGATTATTACACAAAGTTGGACAAAGAAAAAGCTTGCTTAATTATTTAGTTAAGAATGATGTTACTAGATATCGTAAAGTAGTTAAAGAATTAGGACTAAGAAAATAAAAATTTATTAATCGTAGACACTCTTTTTTGAGTGTCTTTATTTTTAAAAATTCAAATAAAAGGAGGAGTATATGAAGAAAGTATTTGAATTAGATTTTAGGGGGAGAAAATTAGTAGTAGAAACAGGAGAACTTGCTAAACAAGCTAATGGTTCAGTATTAGTTAGATATGGAGATACAGTAGTACTTTCAACTGTAGTAGTTAGTAAGAATGCTAATGTTCTTAGTGATTTCTTTCCACTAATGGTTTTATACCAAGAAAAATTATATTCAGTAGGTAAAATACCTGGAGGATTTATAAAAAGAGAATCTAGACCTACTGATGCAGCAACACTTGCAGCTCGTATGATCGATAGACCTATGAGACCAATGTTCCCAGAGGATTTTAAAAACGAAGTACAAATAGTTAATACTATTTTATCTGTAGACCCAGATAATTCACCAGAGATGGCTGCTATGTTTGGTTCTTCACTTGCAACTAGTATTTCTAAAATACCGTTTGATGGGCCAATTGCAGGGGTTAAAGTAGGAAGAGTAAATGGAGAGTTTGTAATTAACCCAACTGTTGAAGAAGCAGAAAATACAGATATAGAACTTACTGTTGCAGGAACTATTGATGCTATTAACATGGTTGAGGCTGGAGCTAAAGAAGTATCTGAAGAAGATATGCTTGAAGCATTAATGTTTGGTCATGAAGCTATAAAAGAACTTTGTGCTTTCCAAAAAGAAATAATGGCTGAAGTAGGTCAAGAAAAAATGGAATATGAAGTGCTTGAAATTTCTGATGAAGTTAGAAAAAATGTTACTGAGTACTGTTCTAAAAGATTAGATGAAGCGTTACGTATTAAAGATAAATTAACTAAATATAATGCAATTGATACTTTAAAAGAAGAAATAGTTGCTAAATATGAAGAAGAGAATAAAGATTTAGAAGAAGAAGAATTAAAGAAGTTACTTACTTCTGTTAAACTTGTATTTGGTGAAATTGAATACGATATATTTAGAACTATAGTAGTTAAAGAAAAATTAAGAGCAGACGGAAGAGAAATGACTGAAATTAGACCAATTTCAACTGATATAGATTTACTTCCAAGAACTCATGGTAGTGCTTTATTTACTAGAGGTGAAACTCAAAGTTTAAGTGTTACTACATTAGGTGCTCTTGGAGAACATCAAATACTTGATGGGCTTGATTTAGAAACTGAAAAAAGATTTATGTTACACTATAACTTCCCACAATTCTCAGTTGGTGAAACAGGAAGATATGGTGCTCCAGGAAGAAGAGAAATTGGACATGGTGCACTTGGTGAAAGAGCTCTTGCTCAAGTAATCCCATCTGAAGATGAGTTCCCATATACTATACGTGTAGTATCTGAAATACTTGAATCAAATGGTTCATCATCACAAGCTAGTATTTGTGCAGGATGTATGAGTTTAATGGCTGCTGGTGTACCAATTAAAGCTCCAGTTGCTGGTATTGCTATGGGATTAATTACTTATGGTAATGATTATACAATTTTAACTGATATTCAAGGTATGGAAGATCATTTAGGAGATATGGACTTTAAAGTAGCAGGAACTAGAAGTGGTATATGTGCACTTCAAATGGATATTAAAATAAAAGGTATTACTAGAGACATATTAAAAGAAGCTTTAGCGCAAGCTGAACAAGCTCGTATGGAAATTCTTGATAAAATAGAAGCTCAAATACCAGCACCAAGAGAGGAAGTTAGTAAGTATGCGCCAAAAACTATAACATTCATGATTGATCCATTAAAGATTAAAGAAGTTATTGGAAAAGGTGGAGAAACTATTACTAAAATCATACTTGAAGCAAGCAATGTAACTGCTGTTAATGATATTAATGCTGTTAAAGTTGATTTGGAAGATGATGGTAGAGTAGTTATTTATCATACAGATAAAGAAATTATTGAAAAAACAGCTACTATGATTAAAGATATTGTAAGAACACCAGAAACAGGAAAAATATATAATGCTAAAGTAGTTAAAATAATAGATGCCGGATGTTTCGTTGAAATTTGGCCAGGATGTGAAGGAATGGTACATATTTCAGAACTTAATACAGAAAGAGTTGAAAAAGTAACTGATATAGTTAAAGAAGGAGACGAAATTATCGTTAAGTGTCTTGGATATGATAAGAGAGGAAGACTTAATTTTTCTAGAAAAGAAGCAATAAAATAAACAATCAGGAGTAACGAATGGAAACTATAAAAGACTTAAAGGTCAATTTAGAAAGTAAAGTTTTGGCATCAAAAAAAGTTTTGATACTACCACATATAGGAATAGATTTTGATGCTTTTGCTTCTGCTGTTGGTATATCATTAATTATATCTAAATTACAAAAAGATAATTCTATTGTAATTAATGATTCTTCACATAATTTAGATAGCAGTGTTAAAAATGTTATAGAAGAAGCAAAGAAAAATTTCAATATAATTACTTATGATAAGTATAAAAAGGAAGAAAATTCTTATGATTTATTTGTTTTAGCAGATGTTAATAAATCTGACTTAATATGTTTGAGGGATGAATTAAAAATGATATCTCAAGAAGATATATTTGTTATAGATCATCATGATGAAGGTACTACTACTATTGATTCTAGTAATAAATTTATAAAAACAGATGCATCAAGCGCTTCTGAAATAATTGTTAAATTACTTAATTCTTTTAAAATTAAATATACCCCTGATATTGCAAATTATTTACTTGCAGGAATATATTTAGATACAAATAAACTTACAAAGAATACTACTCCAGACACTTTTAAAATAGTGGCTAAATTAATGGAAGATGGGGCTAGTAATTCTATTATAGATAATTGGTTTACTGAAGATTTTGAAAGTGATAAAAGAGTTCTTGAACTTGTAAGTAAAGCTATTATTCATAAATATAGTTATGCTGTAGTTGAGGCTGATGATGGTTGTGAATATACTAGAGAAGAACTTGCTAAAGTTGCAGATTATTTATTAAGATATGGAGTCGATGCTGCTTTTTCTATTGGAAATATAGAGGAAAATCTTATTTCTATTAGTGCAAGATCTAAAGAAAAAGTTAATGTTGGGGAAATAATGAAAGAATTAGGTGGTGGTGGAAATCGTTATTCTGCTGCCACTAAAATAGAAAATAATAATATTGAAGAAGCTAGAAAGCAATTAATAAAATTAATTGAGCCTCCATATTTAATTAAGTAGTTGTTTAGATTGTTTTAGTTTGACAAAATGTAGTAAATATGTTAATGTATTCGGCATGGATTTGAAAGGAAGAATATATGAAAGATAAATTTACATTAAATACATTTTCTGATGAAAAAAATCAATATAATCATACGCAAACGATGGAGAAAACTTTGGCAATTATAAAACCAGATGGAGTAAAAAATGCCGATAAAATAATAGAAATGATTTATAAAGCAGGGTTAAAAATAAAAAAATATGAAGCAAAAATGTTAGATAAAGAAATTTTAAGTGAACATTATGCTCACTTAGTTAATAAAAGTTTTTACCCTAAATTAGAAGATTATATGTTATCTGGTGAGGTAATATTAATGATTCTAGAAGGCATAAATGCAGTAGAAAAGTTAAGGATTCTTATGGGACCAACAGATAGCACTATCGCACCAAAAGGTACTATAAGAGGGGATTTTGGTACGGATATAACTTATAATGCTATTCATGGTTCAGATTCAAATATAAATGCTCAAATAGAAATAAATAGATTTTTTAATCAAAAACAAAAGAGAATTTAATTTTAATTCTCTTTTATTTTTGTATATATTTCTTTTGGGTCATTTATATTTTCTTTATATTTAATTAATTCATTTGTTTTTCTATTTTGATAATAAGGTTTTAAATGTAAATGAAAATGTTTAACTTCTTGTACAGCGCCATTATTTTGAAGTAGTGTTATACCATCACAATGTAGTTTTTCTTCTAAAAGTTTTTTAACAACTTTAGATGCTTTAAATATTTCAGAAAGAGTATTTTCATCAATATCATTAATATCAGTAAAATGCTTTTTAGGAATAATTAAAGTGTGGCCGTCACTATCTGGGTTAATATCTAAAAAAGCTAAAACATAATCATTTTCATAAATTTTAAAACAAGGAATATCTCCATTAATAATTTTGCAAAATAAGCAATCCATATAATCATCTCCTAATTAATTGTATCAAATAATTATATTATTGTCACTAAAAAAGAAAATATACATAAAAAAAAGAGCCAAGCTCCTTTTTGTGAATACTGCGAATATTCATTATATTATGTGAATAAATGGTTAATTTAAACAATAAATTCTTTATTTTTTAAATTATATTTAGTATAATTATAAAGGAGTTGATACTATGAATACATTGAAGATAGAGAATTTAACTATAAAAATAGATAATAAAACAATATTAAAAGATTTTAATTTAGAAATAAAGCCTGGAGAAATACATGTTTTAATGGGACCTAATGGTATTGGTAAAAGTACTCTTACTAAGGTTATAATGGGAGAACCAAATTATAAAATAGAAAAAGGTTTTATTTATTATAACGATAAGCTAATAAATAATATGAGTGTGGATGAGAGAAGTAGGTTAGGTATATTTTTAGGAATGCAATTACCACTCGAAATAGAAGGTGTTAGTAATGCTGATTTTCTAAGAAGTGCAGTAAGTATTAGAAAAAAAGATGACTTTAAATTATTTGAATTTATAAAATCTTTAGATAGCGCTGTAGAAAAATTAAAAATGGATTCATCAATGATTCATAGAGGTATTAATCAAGGTTTTAGCGGTGGAGAGAGAAAGAAAAATGAAATTCTTCAAATGTATATATTAGAGCCAAGTTTGGTAATGCTTGATGAAATTGATTCAGGTCTTGATGTAGATAGTTTAAAAATAGTAGGTAATAGTGTTATGGATTATTTTAATGAACATAAACCAGGAATGCTATTAATAACTCATTATGAAAAATTATTAAGTTATATAAAACCAACTCATGTACATATAATAAGTGATGGTAAAATAGTTAAAACTGGAGATTATAGTTTAGTTAAAGAAATAGAAAAAAATGGTTTTAAAGATATAAATGTTAAAAAAATTAATTCAATTGGTACTTGTGCTATAAAGGAAATTATAAATAATGAATAAAATAAAAGTAGTTAATGATAATTTAGAGGTAGCAAATGTCAGTAAAAATATACAAGTAGAGTATTATAGAAAAGAATGTTTATTTGCTATAAATGATTTAAAAATAAATGTAACTAAAAATAGTGATTTAGATATAGAAATTAATTTAAAAGAAGATAGTAA
>JAZTXB010000010.1:0-13507 GCA_045636225.1 Bacilli bacterium | reverse complement strand
TGGCAGACATTCACACTTACGTACTCGAAGTACCTGTTATAATTCGTCTTTACCGATGTTTGTTATAATAACAAAAAACATAAAAAATTCAAAATTTTAAACTTGAAATCTTTATGTTTAACATTATACATGTTATAATTAAATTAGTAAAAATAATAGGGAGTATACTTATGAAAAAATATAGAATAATTTTGTTACTATTTATGATTTTAATTATAAAGTTTGGTGTCTTAGATGTGAATGCAGAAGTTAAGTCAATTGAAGTTGGTTCAATTATTTCAGGGGAACACAATGCACAAGAAGAATATTCTTTTGAATTTGCTGTTACTCAAGCTGGTAAATTGACAATTAATTTTTATTCTGAAAGTGATGTGACATCAGGAAGCTTTAGTTGGGAATTGACTCAAAATTATTCTGGTGCGACATCTTGGGATTCAATAAATGGTAGGTTTAATTATTCGTTACCCGTATATGTTGAACAAGGAGTATATATTCTTTCTGTCAAATGTAACTGGGCTGGGACTTACAAAGTAGAAACAATTTTTGAGCCGGCTACAGAGTCTTTTAAAGAAAATCAAACAGGAGGAGATAATACTAGCGCAAATGCTAATATAATTAATTTGAAAAGTACGTATTATGGACTTATAATGAATGAAGATGTTGATGTTTATAAATTTAATATTTTAGAAGAAGGTAATTATTTTATTGATACAATAGGTTATGCATCAAGCGGATGGTTAAAATATATAATTTATGATGATAATTTAAATGAAGTATATAATGAAGATTTGGGACATTTTGATAAAGCATATGGCGGTAGTGGAAAGTATAATAAAAAATATAGTTTTAATGCAGGAAATTATTATGTTGCAATTTCTTCGATGGGATCGTTTCTTGGCGGGCCATATTCATTTATAATTTCAAAGGAAGAGATTCTTGAACCCATCCCTGAAGTACCTTCATCTCCTGATAATCCTAAGTTCGAGGAACCATCAAATTCAACTGCGAATGAATCAAATAAGAATGAAACTGAATCAAATTCTTCGGAATTAAATAATCAAATAAAAAATGAAAACGATTCATTACCTGAAGAAAATGAAAGTGAATCAAATTCTATAGAAATAAATAATCAAATTAATAAAAGTGAAAATGATAAACCAAAGGAAAATCTAGAACAAAAGAAATTAAATATAATACTTAGTTCAGTGATATTGCTTGTTTTATTATTAAGTACTATTTTTATAACGAGGTATATAATTAGAAAAAAACTAATCAAAGGGTAAAATCCTTTTGATTTTTTGTATAAAAAAATAGTTAAGAAAGAAGTAAGTATATTTAAGTATATTTAATTTTAAATATAAATGCCATATAAATCCTTTTTATTATAATAATTTATTATTTTTATTAGTAATTATAAAAAATAAATTGAAATATGTGTTATAATATTAGATGAATTGTGAGGTAGTAAAAATGATTAAAGGAAAACCATTTGTTAAATGGGCTGGAGGAAAAAGACAAATTATTGATAAACTAAAGAAGCATGTTCCTGATGAATTTAATACTTATTATGAACCTTTTGTAGGTGGTGGAGCACTGCTTTTTGAGTTATCTCCAAAAAGTGCTGTAATAAACGATAGTAATAAAGAGTTAATGAATGTTTATGAATGCATTAAAGATTCAAAAAAATTTGATGCTATGTGTAGAGAATTAAACCACCATGAAACGCAGCATTCAGAAGAATATTATTATGAAATTAGAAACCTTGATAGAGATAAAAAGAAGTTTGAAAAACTAGTTGATTATAAAAGAGCCGCTAGAACTATTTATCTTAATAAAGCTTGTTTTAATGGATTATATAGAGTAAATAGTAAGAATGAGTTTAATGTTCCTTTTGGTAAAAAAACTAAGGTAAATACTTATGAAGGTCAAAACTTAGGTATTATATGTGGTTATTTAAATTATAATGATATTAAATTATTATCTGTAGATTTTGAAGAAGCTGTTAAGGATGCTAAAAAAGGAGATTTTATTTATTTTGATCCTCCTTATGATTCAGATACAACTACATTTAATAGTTATACTGAAGATGGATTTGGTAAAGAACAGCAAATAAGGCTTGCTAAAGTATTTAAGGAACTAACAGATAAAGGATGCTTTGTAATGTTATCTAATCATAATACTAAGTTAATTAATGATTTATATAAAGATTATAATATTTATATAATAGAAGCAAAAAGAAATATAAATGCTAATGGTAAAAAAAGAGGCAAAGTAGAAGAAGTAATCATTACAAATTATCAAAATAAAGAATAGTTTAATGGTAGAAAGTTTAATTATGATATAATAATTGACAATAAATGATAAAAAAATATATACTATAAACAGAAGTATGAGGTGTGATATATGAGTAAAAGAACTAAAAAAATATATATAGTTTTAACATACACAGGTACGATTCTATCTAAAATTATTAGAATTTATACAGGTGCAGAATATTCTCATGTATCAATATCACTTGATAAAAAATTAAATAAAATGTATAGCTTTGGAAGACTTAATCCATATAATCCTTTTATAGGTGGATTTGTACATGAAGGTATATATATAGGGACATTTAATAGATTTAAAAAAACAAAAGCAGAAATATATCAGATAGAAGTAACTAATGAACAATATAATAAAATAAAACAAAAAATAAAAAATATAGAAAAGAATAAAGATAGTTATAGATTTAATCTAATGGGTTTGGCATTTGCAGGTGTAAATCATAAATATAAAAGGGATAAATCATTTTATTGCGCGGAATTTGTAAAATATTTAACTGATGAAGCAGAAATAGAACTTAATTTACCAGATGTGATTAGACCAATTGACTTTAAAACAAAAACAAATTTAGAGATCTTATATACTGGATCACTTAGAAATTATAATTAGGATTATTAATAATAATTCTTTTTTTGTATTGTATCAAAAAAGAATATATTATATAATTAATATGGTGATAATATGAAAAATAAAGTAGTTATAATTGGTTGTGGTAATGTAGGAATGTCTTATGTGTATGCGTTATTAAATCAAAGAACTTATGTAAATGAAATTGCTCTTATAGACCTTGATACCAGTAGAGTAGATGGTGAGGTAATGGATTTAAATCATTGTCTTGCGTATAGTCCTTCTAAAATTAATATAAAAAGAGGAGAGTATAGTGATTGCAAGGATGCTAAAATAGTTGTAATAGCTGCTGGTGCAAATCAAAATCCTGGAGAAACTAGAATGGATTTAATACATAAAAATAGTAAAATATTTAAAGGTATTGTAGAAAGTGTAATGAATAGTGGATTTAATGGCGTTTTTTTAGTTGCTACTAATCCGCTAGATGTAATGACATTTTTAACTTATAAGTATTCAGGACTTCCTCATAATCAGGTGTTAGGTTCAGGAACTACATTAGATACAGCAAGATTAAGATATTTAATAAGTGAAAAAATAGGAGTTAGTCCAAAAGATATACATGCTTATGTTATGGGAGAACATGGTGATTCAGAATTTGTTCCATGGAGTAATGCTAATATTGCTTTAAAAAGTATAGATTATTATTTAACTAAGGAAGAAAAAATACAAGTTGAAAATGATGTTAGAAATTCTGCGTATGAAATAATAAATAGAAAAGGTGCTACTTATTATGGTATTGGTATGTGTTTAGTTAGAATTACTAATGCTATATTAGGCGATGAAAATGTTATACTTTCAGTTTCTGCTTATGATAAAGAAAACCATGTATATATATCAACACCTGCTATTATAAATAAAAGTGGCGTAAAAGAAAAAATATATGTACCATTTAACGAAGAAGAAACTATTAAAATAAAAAATTCTATAAAAGTTATAAAAGATGCTATAAATAATTTATAGTATCTTTTATTTTTATAAGAATAAAATTAATTGAGGGATACTATGACTAAAATAGCGCTTGTTATGATGTTAAGTTTAATTATATCTATTTTATTTGGACTAGTTTTAATACCATATTTAAAAAATAAAAAAGCTGGACAAAGATTAAGTGAGTATTTAGAAAGTACACATAAAACAAAACAAGGGACTCCTACTATGGGTGGTTTAATATTTATAATACCAACCATAATAGTAATGATATTTATATGTATACTAAATAAAAAAATATCTAGTTCATTAATAATTGTTTTATTTACATTTATATCTTATTCTCTTATTGGTTTTATAGATGACTATTTAATTATAAAAAGAAATAATAATAAAGGATTAAGCGAAGCTTCAAAATTTATAATGCAAGTTGTAGTAGCTATCATATTTTTTTATTTATTTATGATAAGCGGTAATGAACCTTTACTATGGATTCATACTCTTGGTATAAAACTAGATATAGGCTTTTTATATGGAATAATAATTCTTTTAGTACTTGTATCTAGCAGTAATGCTGTAAATATAACAGATGGTCTAGATGGACTTGCAGGAAGTTTATCTTTTATTGCTTTTATAACACTTGGCATTATTAGTTATAATACAGGGTGGCTAGATGGGTATGAAGAAATATCTTTATTTTGTTTTTCAATAGCAGGCGCATTACTAGGTTTTTTAATGTTTAATTTAAATCCAGCCAAAGTATTTATGGGTGATATAGGTTCACTTTCTTTAGGTGCTACTATGGGTAGTATTGCTATTTTAACTCGTCATGAATTATTATTAGTGTTAATTGGTATTGTATTTGTTATAGAAACACTTACTTGTATAATACAAAGAATATATTATAAATTTACTCATAAAAGATTATTTTTAATGACACCAATACATCATTCTTTTGAAAAAAAAGGTTATAATGAAAGAGAAATAGTAAAAATATTTTGCTTAATAGGTATAATAGCTAGTATGATATCTATCATATTTGGAGTTATATTGTAATTATTTACAAAAAAATATATTTATGTTAAAATAGTCCTCAATTGAAAAGAGGCAGGATTATGGAAATAACTATAGTAAGAAAAATAGGTTGTAAAAATTTTAATAATAAACCAGCTGAAGAAATAAAACAAGATAAAAATAATTCTTTTGAATTTCATGAAGGTCTTGCTAAAATAAAAATAAGAGATAAATGGGAATTCATTAATGAAGAAGGTGAAGTCATAACAAAACGAGGTTATTCATTTGCTAATAATTTTAAAAATGGCTTGGCTAAGGTAGGCAATAATTATAAATATGGTTACATTGATAAAAATGGTAATGAAGTAATCAAATTAAAATATCAGAATATAATGAGCGTGGATGATTTTTTTTATACCGATTTCTATGGACATGGTTATTATCAAAGTATACTTATAGATAAAAATGGTAAAGAAATATGTAATGCAAAGAGGGGCAAAATAGGTAGATTTTATTATGATAGAGCAGTTATTAATTCCGTTGATAATAGTTATGTAATTGATAAAGAAGGAAACAAAATTACCAAAGAAAAGTATAAATATATAGATGATTATAAAGAAGGATTTGCCTTTGTAAAAAATAAAAAAAATAAATATGGTTTTATAGATATAGAAGGAAATAAAATAACAACAATAGAATATGATAGGGCCTTTCCTTTTAGTGATGGTTATGCAGTAGTAAAAAAAGGTTCAAACTGGATCTACATAGATAAAGAAGGTAATGAAGTATTAACAACTTCTTATGATGAAATATATCATTTTATTGATGGTTTAGCTATAGCAAAAAAGAATAATAAATTTGGATTTATAAATAAAGAAGGGAAAGAAGTTATAAGCCTTAAATATGATTTAATTTCTAAATTTGATGATGGTCTTGCACTTGTTGAAATAGATGGTAAATTTGGTTATATAGATAAAGAAGGTAAAGAGGTAATAAAGCCAATATATACTTCAATAAAGAAATGTAAATGTGGTTATATTGCGCAAAAAGATGCTTTATATGGAATTATAGATAAAGAAGGAAAAGAAATTATTGAATTTAAATATATTGAAATAGGGGAATTAAATGAAGATTTTTTAGTTTTAACACAATGTGGTTTTGGTCTTTTACAGGGGATTGTAAATAGCGAAGGAGAAATTGTTGTTGATTGTATGTATAATACAATTAAATTAAAAGACAATAATATAGTATTTGTAGAAAAGCCTTTTTCTGAAGAAAAAATACTTATTCCATTAAGTGAAATTACTTATGATGTAGTAATAAAACGAGATAATTCTATTATAGAAAAGAGTTTTGCTACATCAAAAGAACAAAATTATTATTATAATCAAATAAGTAAAGAAATAGAAAAAGAAAATACTAAATTACAATTAAGAACAGAAAGAATAAAAAAAGAACTAGAAAAAGAAGATAATATTTCTTTTGAAAATATAAAGAATAAAGTAAAAAGTATTTAATTGAAGTTATGTAAAGTAACTTCTTTTTTCTTTAATATTAATTGTATTATTTTATTTGATATGCTAGAATTAAAATAGGAAGGTGATATGATGAAAAAATCTTTAATTACACTAGGAGTTATAATAGGAGTAGTTGTAATTTTAGTTGTTATGTTTGCTAGTACTTATAATGGATTAGTAAGCAAAGAAGAAGAAGTGGAAGGAAAATTTGCTAATATAGGAGTACAACTTGAAAGAAGAGCTGATTTAATACCTAATTTGGTTAGTACAGTAAAAGGGTATGCAGCTCATGAAACAGAAGTAATTGATAGTATTACAACATCAAGAGAAAAATTGTTGGGAGCAGATACTGCAGAAGAAATGGCAGATGCAAATTCTGAACTTACAAATGCAATAAATCAATTACTTGTTATAGTAGAGAATTATCCGGATTTAAAAGCTAATACTAATTTTATAAACTTACAAGATGAACTTGCTGGTACAGAAAATAGAATATCTGTAGCGCGTAATGATTATAATGAAGCAGTTAAATCATATAATAAAGAAATTAAAGTTTTTCCAAAAAATTTACTAGCTGGCATGTTTGGTTTTGAAGAAAAAGAATATTTTGAAGCAAAGGAAAGTTCTAATGAAGTTCCAGAAGTTTTATTTGAATAGGATTAAGTATTTAATCCTTATTCTTTTAACTATATTATTTATACCAAATGTAAAAGCTATAGTAAAACCAACTAGTAATTTTTATGTAAATGATTATGCGGATATATTATCCGAAGAAACAGAAAAGTATATTATGAATAGAAGTGTTGCACTAAACAATGTAGATGGGACTCAAATAGTAGTAGTAACAGTAAAAAACTTAGAAGGGATGTCATTAGAAAGTTATTCACTAGAGGTTGCAAGAAGTTTTGGAATAGGTAGTGCATCAAAAAATAATGGACTTCTTATACTTTTAGCCCTAGAAGAAAGAGAACTTAGAACAGAAATTGGAACTGGATTAGAGGGTATAATACCAGATGGAAAATCAGGTAGAATACAAGATGAGTATATGATTCCATATTTAAAAAATAATAAGTGGGATGAAGGTATAAGAAATGGTTATGATGCTTACTATAAAGAAATAGTCACACTTAACAATTTAAATGTTGATTATACTGAACCGATAGAAATGAATAGTGGAGGAATAATAATTTTTAGACCAGGTTATGAAAATTATGGTACAGAGGCAGTAGTATTATTTTATGTTATTCCATTAAGTGGTATATTTTTCGGTTATTTAATAAGAACTCTTAAAAAAAATAAAGCACTTTGGACTTTATTATACTTTGTAATATGGGGTGGACTTTCAATTTTCTTTTACTACACATGGATTTTATATTTATTTTTTATGTTTTTTAATATGTTTATGTTTGTTGCTGCTAGATTTTGTTCTTCTTCTGGTGGCGGATATTATTCAGGTGGTAGTTCATATAGAAGTTCTTCTTATAGAGGTGGAGGAAGTTCTTTCCGTGGAGGAGGAGGTTCCTTTGGAGGAGGCGGAAGTTCACGCCGTTTTTAAGCAACTTAGTTGCTTTTTTTAATATTTTAATTTAAATAAAATAAAATTATATAGGTGATACTATGAAGAATAAAAGTATGGAATTAACTTTATTCATTAGTGTTATATTAATATCTATTTTTGGAATTATAATGATTTATTCTTCATCATACATATGGGCAGAGTATAAATATAACGATCCGTATAAATATTTAAAGAATCAAAGTTTATTTTTTGTAATAGGAATTTTTTTAATGGTAATAGTAAGTAAAATAGATTATAAAAAAAATTTTAAATATCCTAATAAAATATTGCTCGCATGTATAATTTTATTAATTCTTGTACTTATTCCTGGGGTAGGTACTGTTAGAAATGGTTCACGTAGTTGGTTTGGTATAGGTTCTTTTGGAGTACAACCTAGTGAATTTGCTAAATTAGGATTAATTATTTTTACTTCTAAATATTTATCAAATAATCCAAATAGTATGAAAAGTTTTTTAAAAGGAGTTCTTCCTATATTAATAATTACTTTATCTATATTTGGAGTAATAATGTTGCAACCAGATTTTGGGACAGGAACTATAATTGTAATGACTATAATAGGTTTACTATTTGTTGCAGGTCTTAATATAAAAATATTTTTTAAATTTGGAATAGTAGGTATACTAGGAGTAATTGCTTTAATATTAGTTGCTCCATATCGTTTGAAGAGAATTCTTTCGTTTTTAGACCCTTGGAGTGATTCTTTAGGTAGTGGGTTTCAAATTATTCAGTCTTTATATAGTATAGGTCCTGGTGGCTTATTTGGACTTGGATTTGGAAATTCAATACAAAAACATTTTTATCTTCCAGAACCACAAACAGATTTTATATTTTCAATAATATCAGAAGAATTTGGTTTTATGGGAGTATTAATAGTATCGTTTTTCTTTATAATAATTTTCTATAACTCTTTAAAAATAAGTATGAAGTGTAATGACTTATTTGGTAAGTATTTATCTTTTGGAATTACATTTGGTTTAATATTTCAAACAGTACTTAATTTAAGCGTTGTAATTGGTTTAATACCAGTTACAGGGTACACTTTGCTATGTAACTTTTTACAACGTAAAAAAAAAGCCCTTTATTTCTAGGGGGTCAGACGATTTACTAAAATTAAAAAAGGTAAAAAAATAATAAAAAATAGAAAAAAATGAAAAAATATCAAAATTCTGCAGAAAAAAAACGCGGTTACTTTGCCATTACCGCGTGAAAGTTAATATCGAGTTTCTCACAGTTAAGGAGAAAAGATGAAAAGAGTAGTAGATGTAAAAAGTGTATATGGAAATGCACAAAGAACTAGTTATGAATATATGAAATTGTTAAAAGAAAAAAATAAAAGTAAAGTACTAGTAGTTGATGATAAAGATGGATTACATTCAATTCCATTCGCTTATAGAGGATTTGATGTAGTTATGTATGAACCAAATAAAATATATATAGATGGTGGAAATATAGACAATTATGAATTGAAAGATATTACAAATAGAAAACATTATAATGAGATTAAAAATAATCTTATAATTAAAAATAATAATTTTTATGAATTAAAAGTTAATGATAAATATGATTTTGTTTTTTGTTATAGATCTTTACATGAAAAACATAATAAAACAATTCCGATGAAAAGAAAAATTAGAAAATTACAATCTAGTGTAAAAGAAGGCGGATATATTTATATATTTTATCATATGGCTAGAAATGAAAAAGATATTTGTAATTATCCAAGAAATCAATATTTTAGAAAAGAAGAAATGAAAGAATATTTCTATTCAAAAGAATGGAAGATAATATCATTAATAGAAAACTCTTATCCAACAGAACATAAAGCACATCCAAATAGTAAAAAAGATCATACTCATATTGTGGGACATATATTTGCTCAAAAAAAGAATAATAGACTTGTTCATAAAACATATTATGAAATTATAGGTTTGACTAAAAGTCAAAAAGGACAAGCATGAGTTTACAAGAAGAAATATTTTGGAATATTATTAGAATAAATATTAGATATTATAGAAATAAAAGAAAACTAACTCAAGAAGAGTTAGCAGAAAAATGTAACTTATCTTATGATTATATAAACGAGATAGAAAGTTTAAGAAAAAACAAAACATTTAGTTTAAGTACATTGTTTATAATATCAAATGTATTAGATATTGATATAAGAGAATTATTATGTTAGATAATTCTTTTTTTGATGTAGTTAATTATTTTCTTATAAAAAAAAATAATAAAACTTTAAAATTTATGATATAATAATTTTACTTTAAATTTGTTAGGGAGGGAGTATTATGGCATTTAATCCAGGGCCACTTATATGTAGTACTACTGCTGCAGTTAGTCATAATCAAAGAGTAAATAAAAGTAATGAAGCAACTGGAAGTTCTTTGAGTAGAAGTGCAAAATCTATGACTAATTATAATCCAATTTCTTCACCAAAAGAAATATTAGAAGAATTAAAATTTGTTTTAGAAGCAGAAAGAAATAAGGACGAAAATTCTATTGCTATTTATGATGTTATAAATTTAGTAAGGGCTAAACGTAAAGAATGTCAATCATCGGACAGAGATTTATATTATAGAATAAGTGGTTTAACAGGGTTAGATTACTTATATTTAGATATTGATTATGATAGTGAAAATAGATATTTAATTGTTAGTTATCGTTGTGATAGGATGTTTTTTACTAAACAAAATGATGATTTAGTATTAGTTAAATCTGAATGTTATAAAGCAAAAGATATATTAGGTAAATGCGGAACAGAAATATCTGAACGATATGATAAATTTATACAAGATATAAGTTTTTATCGTGATTATATGAATAATGTACAATCAACAAATTCTAATTTTAAAATTAATAGCGATGAATATAGTGTAGATATAAAATATAATAATTCTTTCACATTATCTGCAATGACTTATGAAAATGAGTATCAATATGACTGTAATTCAAATAACGTTACTAGTATTTGTAGAAATAATGAAGATGAAATATTTAAAAGAATATTTGTTAATATTGAAGATTGCCCAGAATGGACTCACGAAAAATTATATGCAATTAGAAAAGAACAATTAAAAGAACAAGAAAAAATAGAATATAAAGAAATGAAAAAACAAAAGAGATTAGAATTGATTAGAAAAGTAAATCCATTTAGAAGAAAATAAAATAATCTATAATAAAAACTACTTAGGGGGTGATTTTATGGATAATGCATATGTCTGTTATTATGGAAGTTCTGCCCATAAACTAAGAAATTTAGCTGGTATAATTTTTTTGAAAGAAAATAGAAATGTATGTTTTTATGATAAAGAAGAAGATATGTTTCTTGATTCTAATATGAATCCGTTTAATATAGATAAAAAAACGATAATCCCTTTATGTTATATTGGTGTTGAAACAAAATTTTTTGATACAATAAAAAATAATGGTGGTATAATTCCTTGTGGTTTAGATAATATTTCAGATGTTCACCATTGGTGTAATTTTTATGAAACTAAAAGAAAAACCAGAATAATTAAAGGTAAAGATTTACTTAATGAAGAAGTATTAATTCAAATTGAAAAAGAATATGGAAAAGAAATATTTTTTAAGACAATTGAAAAAGCTTATAGTGGTAAAATAAAAATAGAAGATTTGAAAAATAATAGAACACTAATCCATACTGCATTAAGTCTTCATCCAGAAGATGAATTTATGATAAGTGAATATATTCATTTATTAGATGATGAAATTGGTACTAAAGAATATAGAATCTGTGTATATAATAATCAAATATTAAATATATCAAGACATACTGAATTTATTTTACATAAAATTGATAAAGATATTCTTTCTAAAGCTTTAAAAGTAGTTGAACAAATGAAAAACAAAGGGTTTCCTTCAGCATACGTTTTGGATTTGGGAGAATATATTAATAATGAAGGAAAAAAAGAAATAGATGTAATTGAATTCAATCCAATGATTTCTTCTGGGCGTTATTTATATAATTCTGTAGATTTTCTTCCATGTGATGATATGTTACATGATAATGTGAATGATATAGCAATTGAGTTTCGTGATTTAATATGTTTATGTAAATTGCCGGACAATAAATATAAAAATATTTTAAAACCATCAAAGTATTATGGGGGCCCCGGAAGTTTCGCTTACGACTTAAAACAAATAAATGACTTTGACGTAGCTTATAATAGTAAAAATAGTGTTGATCCTAGTAAAAAAGTTGATGAATACTTAAATAGGTATATTAAAACAAAAACAGTTTGCATTGAAAAAGGAGATAATATAATCTCAGATATATTAAGCAAAGCAAGTAAGCATTCAGATATGTATATGAAAGAAGTTTTTCTTGAAAACATAAAACTTCATACTGTTCCAGTAGATGAAAATTATCTTTGTAGTGATGTATTTCCATCTGATTTTGAGGAAAAAGAAGTATGTACTGATACCTTAACTGTTAATCAAGATATGTTAAAACTTTATTTAGAAAAATCATCTGAGGAACAAGGCTTAAAAAAGCTAGTTAAGATAAAAAAATAATTTAAGAGGAAATTTCTAATGTATACAATAACGCTAAAATGTGTGGCAGTATGAATAAAAAATAAGGAGAGTAAATTATGGAAAATGAAAAAAGCATTGATATGCTGATTGAAAGATTAGAAAAATTAGATAACGGGGTGTACAATTATAATGGAATAAAAATAGATACTCGTAAAGATACGTCTATAATTAAATTTAGTGATGGAACACCTAAGAGTGATACCCCTAGGATTGAAGTGTTTTATAATGGATGTTATTTTGATATTGAAATAATTCTAGACAAAAACTCTACATTGAATATGAGTAAAGATTTGAATAATCACTGGAAAACTTGTTATATTTATACTAAAAATGAACAACAAAACTATAAAATAGAAAAAAAGGGAATTCATGTTGATAATAAGTTTTATTATATTTTAGAAAACAATTTATTTGTAAAAGTTGATAATACTTGTTGGCTAAGCTATGATTTAAATGATGATAAAATATATGTATATTATAATGAAAATGTTAGAAAATATAATAAGCCATTTGAAACGAAGGATAATGAAGGATTTATAAAATTTCAATATAATGAAAATTTTATTACAGAGTTAGAATACTTTAAAAAAGAAATATCTGAAATTTTATTAAAATTTAAAGATTCAAAAAAGGACTCTTTTAAAGCGTTAGCTGAATTAATGGTTTCTTCAATTCCAACAATACATAGCGAATTTAGTGTAGAAATAGATAAATTAAATGAAACTGCCAAAATATACAAAATATATAAAGACAAATTAAATTTAGAAAATCATGAACAAGAATTAGATGAAGTATATAATTTTGCTAATACATTAATTAATGATCCACAAGAGGCAATTAAAAATAATATACAACATATGATTGAAAATATAGATTTAAATAACAAAGAGGAATTAGTTAAATTAAGAACAGAAATAGATAACATGTTAAAACCTAATAAAAAAATTAGAAAATTAAAAAT
>JAZTXB010000009.1:0-6240 GCA_045636225.1 Bacilli bacterium | reverse complement strand
ATATTGTAAAATATATTAAAAAATTTCATATTTTTTCATATTTAAGGTATAATATTATTATTGAGGGTGATTAAAGTGGAAGAACAAAATAAAAAAGAAGAAAGAATAGAAGAAGAATTAATTAAAGAAGAGGTTAATCCTACTGAGGAAGAGACTAAAAAAGAAAGTAATATTAAGGAATTTTTTACATCTAAAATATTTTTGGGGGTATGTACATTTTTTTTAGGAATATTTGTTATGTATATTATAGGTTTGATTGATAATGATAGTACTTTAGTTCAAAAAATTACAAATGAAAACATAAAGACAACTACTGTAGAAGAGATTAGTGATTTGAAGACAGCAATTAATAATGTATATGAATCTACTGTATATATAGAAGTTTCAGGCAATAGAGGAGTTATTTCATCTGGGTCTGGATTTGTATATAAAGAAGATGAAAAGTATGGATATATACTTACAAATTTTCATGTTATAGATGGAGGTTCTAAATTTGAAGTTGCTTTTACTGATGGAACTGAGGTTGATGCACAGCGTGTTGGTGGCGATGAATATTATGATATAGCAGTACTTAAAGTTGAAAAAGAAAAAATTAAATCAGTAAGTACTATAGGAGACTCATCTAATTTAGAATTGGGTGATTCTGTATTTACAGTAGGTGCACCTCTAGGAAAAGAATATATGGGAACAATTACAAAAGGTATTGTATCAGGAATAAATAGAATGGTATCTGTAGAACTTGGAAGTGGAACTTACCTAATGGAAGTTATACAAACTGATGCATCTATAAATAGTGGAAATAGTGGTGGTCCTATTTGTAATATTAAAGGAGAAGTAGTAGGTATTACATCTTCTAAATTAATGGGCGAAGGTATTGAAGGTATGGGTTTTGCTATTCCAATTAATTCAGTAATGGATGTTATTGAAAGCCTAGAAACTGGAGAAGACATTGTAAGACCATATTTAGGTGTTCAATTAGTTGAATTAACAAATACATTCGCACTTCAATATTATTATGGAATTAATATTGGTTCAGATGTTGAATTTGGTGCTGTGTTAAGCTATATAGAAGAGGATAAACCAGCTGATAAAGCAGGTTTAAAAGTCGGCGATGTAATTGTAGAAATAGATGGAGAAAAAGTTGATGATGTATCTCACTTTAAATATATTTTATATAAGCATAAAGTAGGTGATACTATAAAAATTAAGTATTATAGAGAAAATAAGTTGAAAGAAACAACAATTACTTTGTCTGAAGCAATAGAAAACGATTAAAAAATTAAATAGGAGGGTTTATATGTTAGGAATAAAAAAAATAACAAAAGTATACAAAACTGGGGATTTTGTTCAAAAAGCACTTAATGGTGTTAGTATAAATTTTAGAGAAAATGAGTTTGTATCTATATTAGGCCCAAGCGGAAGTGGAAAAACAACACTACTTAATATAATAGGTGGTCTAGATAGATATGATAGTGGTGATTTAATAATAAATGAGATTTCTACAAAAAAATATAAAGATAGAGACTGGGACTCTTATAGAAATCATAGAATTGGCTTTGTATTTCAAAGTTATAATTTAATACCACATCAAAGTGTTCTTTCTAATGTAGAATTAGCACTTACTTTAAGTGGCATAAGTAAAAAAGAAAGAAAAAAAAGAGCAATACATGTTTTGAAAGAAGTAGGTTTAAAAGAACATATTCATAAAAAACCAAATCAACTTAGTGGTGGACAGATGCAAAGAGTAGCAATTGCTCGCGCGCTTATAAATAATCCAGATATACTTCTTGCTGATGAACCAACAGGAGCACTTGATTCAGAAACAAGTACTCAAATAATGAATTTATTAAAGAAAATTAGTACTAATAAATTAGTTATTATGGTAACTCATAATCCTGATTTAGCAAAAGAATATTCTAATCGAATTATAAGTTTAAAAGATGGAGAAATCATTAATGATACTAATCCATATGATGGTAAAAATGATACAGAATCTAAGTATGTAAAACCTAAAAAAACAAACATGAATTTTTTAACTGCTTTATCACTTAGTTTAAATAACTTAATGACTAAAAAAGGAAGAACTTTCTTAACTGCTTTTGCAGGTTCAATTGGGATTATTGGTATCGCATTAATTCTTTCATTATCAAATGGAGTAGACAAATATATAGAAAAAGTTCAAGAGGATGCACTTACTAGTTATCCTTTAATGCTTCAAAAAACTACTGTAGATGCTTCATCGCTTATGACATCATTCATGGAAACTAATAGTAATGGTGAACATGAAAAAGATGCCATATATTCAAATAATATAATGACAGATATGATGACTACTATGTATGGAGAAGTTACTACAAATAATTTAAAGGATTTTAAAAAGTATATAGAGAATTATGAAAATTTAGAAAAGTATGTAAATGATGTAAGATATACATATAATTTAGATTTACAAATATATACTAAGGATAGTTTAAAAGTAAATCCAAGTAATATGATGAGTGCTTTTTCTGCTGACGAAAGTCCTATGTCAAATAATATGTCTGGTGGAATAAGAATATTTAATGAACTTACAACAAATAAAAATTTATTAAATAGTCAATATGATGTAGTTGCTGGAAGGATGCCTGAAAAATATAATGAACTTGTATTAATAATAGATAAAAATCATGAGATAGTAGATTATGTACTATATTCGATTGGATTGAAAGACCAAAAGGATATTCAAAATACTATGATGAATATGATGCAAGGAAAAGAAATAGAAGAATTTGAGACAACTGTTTATAGATATGAAGACATATTAGATGTTAATTATAAATTAGTATTAAACTCTGACTATTATGTAAAAGAAAATGGTATATGGAAAGATAAAAGTAATGATTTGTCTTACATAAACCAAATTGTTGATAATGGAATAGATTTACAAATTGTTGGTATAATTAAACCAAGTGAAGATAGTAATTTATCAGTAACAAATGGTGTTGGTTATACTAAAGAATTATCTGAATATGTTATTAACGAAATTAATAATAGTAAGATAGTAAAAGAGCAAAAAGAAAATCAAAAGATAAATGTATTCACTAACAAAGAATTTGAGGCACTTGAATCATATGAAAATAATTTAGTTAAAATAGGTTCTGTAGATTTAGAAGATCCTTATACTATAAATATTTATCCAAAGAATTTTGAATCAAAAGAAGAACTAGAAAAGATTATTTCTGATTACAATAAAAAAATAGATGAACAAGATAGAATTGAATATACTGATTATGTTGGAATACTTATGGGTAGTGTAACAACAATAGTTGATGTTATTGGATATGTACTTATTGCTTTTGTATCAATATCACTTGTTGTATCAAGTATAATGATTGGTATTATTACTTATATTTCAGTACTTGAAAGAACAAAAGAAATTGGTATTTTAAGATCAATTGGAGCAAGTAAAAAAGATATATCTAGAGTATTTAATGCAGAAACATTTATAGTTGGTATTACTGCTGGGTTAATAGGAGTAGGAATTACTTGTATTTTAAATATTTTTATAAATATAATAATAAAAAATGCTAGTGGTATTATAGTAAATGCTTCACTTCCGTTAATAGGAGGTATCGTACTTGTTCTAATTAGTGTTATATTAACAGTAATTGCAGGTTTGATTCCAGCAAGAGTAGCAAGTAAAAAAGATCCAGTAATCGCTCTTAGAACAGAATAACAATTATAAATAATGTTTTAAAAAAAGTAATTATTTACTTTTTTTTTACTAAATGATATAATTTTAATTAGAATAGAGAGGATTTGAACTATGAGAGAAGTATATATTTTTGGACATAAAAAACCTGATACAGATTCAGTAACTTCAGCAATTGCTCTTTCTGAATTAAAAAATAGATTGGGTATTTTATCTAAACCTAAAATATTAGGTCATATCAATAATGAAACTAAATTTGTTTTAAAATATTTTAATGTTGAGACACCTGAATATTTAGAAGACGTTAAGATTCAAATAAAAGATATAAATTATTATAAAGATTGTTTTATGAGTGAAAAAGATTCTATTGGTAAAACATATCAGTATATGTGCGATAAAAATATTACGGGTGTTCCTATAGTTAATAATAAGAATAAATTAGTAGGACTACTTACATCTAAAATGATAGGTAATGAATTAATAAATGGAGATTTTACTAAATTAAAAACATCATATAATAACCTATTAGATGTATTAAAAGGTACTGAAGTATTAAAATTTGATGAGGAAATAGAAGGGTCTATTGTTGCCGCATCTTTTAGAAGTACTACTATTTTAAATAATATAAAATTTAATAAAGATACTATAATGATTATAGGTGATAGGCATAGTATAATTGAGGCTGCAGTAAGTAGTGGAATAAAACTATTAATTATAGTAGGAAATTTAGATGTAAAAGAAGAACATATTAAAATTGCAATAGAAAACAAAGTAAATATTATAAAAACATCTTATGATACTTTTCATACAGCTAAATTAATAGGTCTTGCTAACTATACAAAAACACTTCTTACAGACATGAGAAATGTTAGTTTTAATGAAAATGATTATTATTTAGATTTTAAAGATAAGTGTATTAAGTTAGGATATAATAATTATCCTGTTGTAGATAATTATGATAGATGTTTAGGATTAATAAGAATAACTGATATAGATGAAATAAACAAGAAAAATGTTATTTTGGTAGACCATAATGAAACTGCTCAAAGTGTAGAAGGTTTAGATGAAGCAGAAATATTAGAAATAATTGATCATCATAAATTAGGTTCTCTTACTACAAATATGCCAATTAATTTTAGAAATATGACAGTAGGTAGTACTAATACAATTATTTATTCTTTATATAATGAAAGTAATGTAACTATCCCTAAAAATATTGCTGGTCTTATGCTTAGTGGAATTATATCTGATACTTTAAAGTTTACTAGTCCAACAACCACTGATTATGATAAATATGTAGCAGAACGTCTTGCTAATATATCAGGAATTGATATTGAAGAGTATTCAAAGAAAATGTTTGAAGCAGGAACTAATTTAAAAGGCAAAACTATTGAACAAATATTAGATGGTGATATAAAGGTATATGAAGAAAAAAATAAAAAAATAGCAATTGCTCAGTTAATAACTCTAAACTCAGAAGAAGTATTAAATAAAAAAGATGAATATGTAAAAAAATTAAATGAATTAAAGATAAGTAGAGGTTATGATTTGTTTTTGCTATGTGTAACCGATATAATAAAGGATGGTTCATATATTTTTTATGATGAAAATAATATTGATTTAATAGCAGATGCATTTGGAATAGAAAATATGTATGAAGGATATTTTTTCTCTAAATGTTTATCTAGAAAAAAACAATTAGTACCTTTAGTAATGAAAGTTGTAAATTAATGTAATTAATAATTGATTATGTTACTTTAATGTGATAAAATTAGTTAAGAGTGAAGGTGAGTTATGGAAATATTTGTACCAGATATTTACCAAGAAAATATTTATAAAATAAATTATGATGTATTGGTATCTAGGGGAATTAAATGTCTTATATTTGATTTAGATAATACTTTAGTAACTATTTATGAAACATCTCCTAGAGAAGAAACTAAAGAATTGTTTAAGAAATTAAAAAGTATGGGATTTAAAATATATATAGCGTCTAATAGTATAAAAGCAAGAGTAAAACCATTTCATGAGGAACTTAAAGTAGATTATATATATAGTGTAAAAAAACCAAATCCAGATAAAATAACAGCTCTTGTTAATTCTACTAAGTTTGGTCTTTCTGAGATAGCTATGATAGGTGATTCTATGATGGATGATGTAGTATGTGGTAATACTATAGGTGTGACTACAATATTATTAGATCAAATATCAAAAAGTGAGTATCCTTTTGCTAAATTAAGAAGAATAAAAGAAAAGAAAATTCAAAAAAAATTAAGAGATAAAGATTTATTCACAAAGGGTAGATATTATGTCTAAGTGTAATGGTTGTGGTGTTTTATTACAAACTCAAAATAAAGACGAACTTGGATATACAAAAAATTTAAATAAAGAATTATGTGAAAGATGTTTTAGAATTAGAAATTATAATGATTATAAGTATGTAATAAAAGATAATAATGACTTTATAAATATTCTTAAAAATGTTAATAAGACTAATGATTTAGTAGTATTAGTTGTAGATTTGTTTAATATAAATAAAAATATAGAAC
>JAZTXB010000008.1:0-6104 GCA_045636225.1 Bacilli bacterium | reverse complement strand
CATAATATTTATCTAAATCATTAAAATGATATGCTATATTTAAATTATTTTGTATTATCTCTTTAAGACTTACTGTTTTTAGTATAACTATAGCATCCACTGCATACTCTAAATTACCTTGTTCTATAGCAGTTTTAGATTCTATAATAGAATTTTTTAAATCATTATAATTAGTATATTCAACATAAGTAATACTATTATTATTTAAATAATTGCTAACTCTTTCCTTTTCGGTATTTAAAACACCAATTTTCAAATTATTTATTTCACTTATATCTCGATACTTAATATCATTTGTAGTTAGTAAAACTAAATTATCCCTTAAAAGCTCAATTTGATCATCTGATATAGAATCTACAATATCCATTTTATAATCATATTCAATAGTTGCATCTAATTTATATGATATAACATTAAATTTTAAAGAATGATTATCTGTAATATAATTTAAATAATCGTAAACTAATCCTTCACCTTCATCACTTAATACTGGAATATCATTTAAAATAGCTACATCAACTACATCATATTTGTTTTCATCTATCCATTTATTCTCTTCTAAACTTAAAGTATTTTCATTTTTAAATTCAAATTTAAAAATAAATATTGCTATAAGTGCTGCTAACACTAAAATAGTCAAAAGATTTAATATAATTTTTTTACTTTTCTTTTTCATTCAATCACCTATTCCATGTAAATTTTGAATCACTTTTATATTTATATCCAATTTTAGGATATACTTCGCTTTCTTCATCATTACATTCTACAAATATCTCTAAATCATAAAATGATAGATTTTTTTCAGATATTTCTTCTATTATCTCATTGCTTTTTTCTTCCACATCATCAAAATCAATATCTTCTTTTAATTCTAAAAATATCTTTATAATTTTATAATTTGTATATACATCAATACTTTCTACATTTTCAAGCTCATAAAGTTTTTCTTCTATAGAGGAAATTTCTTTGTTTGAAAGATTATATTCTTCTATTCCCTCTAAACGATTACTTTTTCCTTCTTGAAATAAATTTTTGTAAATAAATAAACTTAATATAATTACTATCAATATTACTATAAATACTATAATTAATTTATAATACTTTTTTAACTTCTTAATAATATTTTTCATGAATTATCGCCTCATTACTTTATTAACAAACAAGAAGAATTATTTTTCTTCTTGTTCTAGTTTTTTTAATATATCTTTAGTTACAATAATGGCTTTTTCTTTTACTACCATTGCTGATTTTTCTAAAACAGGAGTTCCTTTTTCTACTACATAAGCAACTAATTCTTCTGCTTTTTCTTTTATTTGTTCAGCTTTTTTCTTAGCTAACTTAATAGCTTTCTCTTTATCTAAATCAGAAAGTTCATTCTTAATTTCTTTTATTTTATTTTCAACATTTTTCTTAACCTCTTCAGAATCTATCGATTTAATATTTTCGACAAATTCATCAAGTTTCTCTTTTAATATTTTTCTATTTTCTTTTCCTGTTTTACTAGTAAATAACATCCCTAAACCAACGCCTATACCAGCACCTAATAAAAATTTTCCTAATCCACCTTTTTTCTTACTCATCATCATCGCTACCTTTCTTTTTAAAAAACAAATGATTAACAAACTTGGACAAAGACCCTATTATTTTATCACTTATTGATGATGCATAATCAGTGGTTTTATCTATAATATCAAAAACACCATTAACTTTATTCATTTTTAAATTTACATCATCAATTACCTCATTGACCTTTTTTAATGTCCTTATTAATTTTATTCCTAAAACAATAAAAATTATTACTAAAATTATTAAAGCAAAAATAAGTACAACCATTAATGCATCATTTAAATTAACTGTCACTATGAATCCTCTCCATCTCTATATAACGTTGAATCAATAAAATCTAACAAATCATCTGTTACTTCCTCAACTTTTTCATTTGAATCCAAATACTTCTCTTTTTTCGTTAAAAGTTCATCAAGCTCCCTACTAATATCATCTGTTAAATTAGTAAGTACATCATCATCTAATTTTTCTAATTCAGGTTCCTGTGGTTTTACTTCTTCCTGTTTCATTTGTTTAAATAAAATAGAATTATTTCCAAACAAAGTATTCTCAAGCTCATCCTCTAAAGTTCCATAAGCTTTATTTCTTATTGAATCAATTGAAGGTTCAGTTTCAATTATTGTTGGAGTTGTTTTAACTTCATTTCTAGAAACAATATCTTCTTTATGGTAATTTTTATCTAATATACCATATACAGGAGAAATTATTGGTGTTGGTTTAAATACCTTTTTTGTTTCTTCTTTTCTAGTTTCTATTTTTCTGCCATAAACATCTCTATCATTATATCTTGGTTCTTCTTTTTCTTCTAAAATATTTAAGTCTTTAAAATCACTATCATCAAAAAATACAGGTCTTGAAAGATTCTCTTCTTCTTTCTCTTCAATATCTATATTAATATCTTCTGATATATCAAAATTATCTATTTTAGGAGTTTCTATTGAAACTTGAGTAACTTCTTTCTTTATTTGTTCTACTTTTACATCATCTTCAACTTCTTCAGTAAACATATTTTTAACTTTATCAAAAAATCCCATAAACTTAGCCTTCTTCCATTATATTTTCTTTTTCTAATTCAAATTTTCCACTATCCTCATTTGTACCATAATTATCATATTTACCAGTCTTATTAGTAAAATAATCTTCATTTAACATAAGTTCAACAATATTATAATTATACTTTATTGTAGATAATATATATGACGAATTAAGAACTGCATCATTTAAATTTTTTTCTTCTACAATAGCTTCTATTTTTGCATAATTATATACAAATTCCATATGATATAAATCATCTACTTTTTTTATTTCTAAGTAACCCGAATGATCAAAACCATCACTCATTTCAAATTTTTTAGAATAGTATAAATCTTTATTTTCTTCATATTCAATATTTGTTTGATAATAATAATTAATCGCATCAATATATAAATAATAATAATTACCATTACAATATAAAATATCATTAAGTTCATCACTATCTATATAAGTAACTCCACCTGGTAAGTAATACTTATAACCTTGTCCAACTTGATTATATAGTTTATTTTTTTTAGATAAAACAACACTAACAATATTATCAATACTATTAGTATCTATTCTAACTACTGAACATCCAGTTAAAACTAAGGTTAACATTAATATCATAATAATTTTTTTCATGATACACCTTCCTTACCTATTATAACAAACATTTCTTTTTTTTTCCATAATTTGTATATATTATAGCATTTACATTGTAAATATTTTGTATAATTATTTTTTTACTACTATTTTGTATATAGGAAATCCTTTATCATGAAATTTAATTTCATATTCAGTTGCTACATTATCTTTTATATCATCATTATATAAATCTAAACTTATTTCCTCTATTTTATATTTATAATTTGTAAATGATATTATAGAAAATTCAAAAAGTTTCCTATTATCTGTCTTCATTATTATATTTTTTTCATTACTAAATAAATTATCATATCTTCTTAAAAATCTTTCACTAGTAAGTCTTCTATGTTCGTGTCTATTCTTTGGCCATGGATCAGAAAAATTTAAATATAAAGTGTCAATTTCTTTATAAAATATATTTTCTATATCCGTTGCATCCATTCTAATAAATCTTAAATTAGGTATATCTTCATCTAATTTTTCTATTGCTCTAACAAGTACACTATCAAATTTTTCTATCCCTATAAAATTTATTTTAGGATACTTCTTAGCCATATTAATAATAAAATTTCCTTTTCCCATACCTATTTCTATATGAATAGGATTATTATTACCAAATAATAAATTATACTTCCCTTTATATTCTTCTGGATTTTTAATTACATATAATGAATTTTCTATAATTTCACTAGAACCTCTAACATTTCTAAGTCTCATAATCTCACCAAATTAATTATAACATATTTTAGTAATATAATAAATAATATGCATATAATTTAATGTAGGAGGTCATATGAAAGACAAAAGAAATTGTAATAATAACATGAATTATCCAGTATATGGTGGTCCTATGATGATGCCACCTATGGGATACCCTAATTATCAGGCTATGCCAAATTTTAATACAGGCATAACTACTAATACATTCGAACAACAAATTAATAATTTAGAACAACAATTAAATTTACTAGAACAAAGAGTAACTAGGTTAGAAAGACAATACATGAATAATAATAATAGTAACAATTATAATAAATATAATGATTCTAACTATTATATGGTATAAAGAAACTTTGTTTCTTTTTTTGTATAAAAATATATTTTTATATCATTATATAACAGGAGGAATATTATGAATATAGACATAAGAAAAAGCATTATTAAAAACTTTGAAGGCAGTGGGATTGAAAATATAAGAGATTCTATTGAAACATCCATTGAAGATCAAGAAGAAATAACCCTTCCAGGGCTTGGAGTATTTTTTGAAATACTTTGGAATAATTCAGACAAAGAAGATAAAGAATTTATTCTTAGAACAATAGAAAAAGGACTATAATAAAGTCCTTTTTTATATATATCTATTATTTTCTTAAATTTTTACTTATCATTTCTAAATCTTCTGTTAATTGTTGTATTCTAGAAATAATTCTTTTTGCTTTTACTTCATCTACCCCGTTTTTAGAATTAGATAAGTGACTTTCTAGTTCTTTTAAACTTAAATTAGAAGTAAAGAATGTAGTTAAATTGTTATCCATTCGATATTGTAAAAGAGGACATAATATTTCATCCCTATTCCAAGCAGTTAATCCTTCAGCGCCTATATCATCTATTAAAAGTAAAGGCACTTTTTTTACGTATTCAAATTTAGAGTTAAAATCATCATAGAATGCTTGTCTTAAAAATTCAGGCCAAAATATAATACTACTTTTATAATTATTTTTAGCAAGTTCATTAAATATAGCAGCTATTAAATATGTTTTTCCACATCCAAAATTTCCGTGTAAATAAAGTCCTTTACCTTTTTTTTCAGATTCATAATTTCTTAAAAAATCCATAAGCCATTTAATTGTTGGAAATCTATCTTTATCTGTTTTATAAATACTATCTAAGCATGCATCTTTTACATACTCAGGAGTATTAAAAAACTTAATATTATCTAAATGTTTATTTTTATTTATATTAGCTTCTTTATATTTACATGGTCTATAAGTAAATGTAATACTACCATTATTGTTTATAGGTAAATAACAAAAACCTTCTACTTTATTCTTACAATCAAGTAAGTTTTTACAATTTTGACAATGTTCATACTCTATACTAGATTCTTCTAAAAGTGATGTGTATTTTTTTAATTCATCTTCTTTCAACTTAAGATTTTTAGTAATAACTTTAAAATTTGGATTTTTTAAAGCTTTTTTATACTCAGTATCTAAATCTATTTTATTTAATTCTAATTCATCTATATTTTCAAGTACATTATGCATAACTAACTCCTTTTCATATATTCTTCTAACTCTCTAATTTCTTCCTCTGTTGCGGTATTTTCTTTTATTTCCTTATTAATCCAATCAGGTTTTACTGACACTTTCTTAACTGTTTTAGGTGTTACTGATTTTTTCTTCTTATATTCAGATTCAGCAAGTAACATTGCATCTTCAACAGTTTCAATACCACTTTTGCTCCACTGAGAAGCAATTACTTCTATAAAGTTTTTTGTTAATTTGTTATTATTTATTTTTAGTACATAATCAATAAGTACATTAACTACTCCTGGTTTTAAATTTAAATCTATAAGTAAATATGAAATAATAGCTAAATCACTACTAGTAGGATTACCTGTCTTACATTTACTATTAATAAAATCATACGGACTAGTTGTTTCAAATAAATGTATCATTCTATCTCTATTTGATGTATCTAAATTTTCTTTTCTTAAATATTCTGGTTGATTTTTATAAATAATACTAGGAAGTTTCCCCATATTATCATATCTATAATATTTACTAGCATTCTCTTGTAATATTTTTTTATCTATTGTATGTCTTTCATTAATTGAATTTCTAATTAACTCTACCATATCATCATTATCATAATTA
>JAZTXB010000007.1:0-30643 GCA_045636225.1 Bacilli bacterium | reverse complement strand
CTTTGATAATAGTAATAAATCTATTCTTTTAGATATAACTCGTATGTGTCATGTTAATGTAATAATAGATAATAATTTAGTATTTAATATGTTAATAGAGGAAAATGGATTTAATTTATCAGGAGGAGAGAAGCAAAGAATAATACTTGCAAGAGCACTTCTAAGAAATTTTAATATATTAATAATTGATGAAGGACTTAATCAAGTAGATATTAATTTAGAAAGAAAAATATTAAAAAATATTTTTAAATATTATAAAAATAAAACAATAATAGTAATATCACATAGACTTGATAATTTAGATTTGTTTGATAATTTAATAGAAATAGAAAAAGGAGTTGCTCAAAAAAATGAAGTTAAAAGAGGATAACATAGATATTTATAATAATTCTGCAATCATACTAAATAAGAACAATTCTTTTTATTCTACGTCTTGGATTATAATTATTAGTATTTTATTTATATTATTTATAATATGTTCTTTCATTACGTTTAATGTTTATAAAAATTATAATGGATATATAGTGTTAGATAATAATAACTCATATGTTAATTTAGTATTAGAAAAAGAAGATTTCCCTATAAATAAAAATAATAAACTATATATAGAAAATAATAATTATAAATATAATGTTGTAAATATTAATGAAAACGATGTTTTATTAAGTGTTGAGTTAGAAGAATATATAAAGGTAAATAATAATATAGTACAAGTTAGTATTTTAAAAGATAGAACAAGTTTATTTAAAATAATAAAAAATAAAATAAAGAAAGGTTTTGATTTATGAAAAATTTGAGTTTAGAAGAAATGAAACAAATCAGTGGTGGTGGAATAAATATAGGACTTTGGTTGGGTATTGGAGCAGGTGTATCTTTTATAATAGGACTTATTGATGGTATTATAAGACCATTAAAATGTAATTAGGAGGAAATATGACAGAATTAAAAAAAGAAGAAATGTTATATATATCAGGTGGTGCTAGTATATCAGCTTCATTTCTAAATGCACTATCTAGAGCTGTTACTACATTAGTAGATTTAGGAAGAAGTCTTGGGACTTCTATAAGAAGAACTATTAGTGGTAAAGTTTGTTCATTCTAATTATAAAAGAATATTGATTGCTGCGTTAATTATAGTAACTGTTCCTATATGGTTGACACTTTTAAATTACATATTTGATTTTATAATTGAAACTGGCAGAATAACAGGTACAATTATAAGAATGGTAGGTAGTAAAAATGTTTGTATTTTTTAAAAAGGCGTTAAATTTTTAAAAAAGGAAGTTTTTTCTTCCTTTTTTGTATAGATTTTTATATATAAACGTGCTATACTTAAGAAGAATAGAGGTGTGTGTATGATTTGTAATAAGTGTGGTAAACAAAATAATGATAGTTCTAAATTTTGCGTGTCTTGTGGGAATACACTACAAAATGGAACTCAAAATATGGTTAATAATTTAAGTATAGAAGGAGAAACAAGTAATTTTATAGTTAATAATTCAGCAAGTTTGATAAATGGTGTTGAATCAAGTAATCCAGCACCAGTTGTAAGTCAAGTTGGTGTAAACCAATCAATGCCGGTTGTAAATCAATCTATAGTTAATGAAAATAGAATAGGTATGGAACAACAAAAAGTTGTTACTTCTGAACCTATTATGAATTCTGATTCAATAAAAAAAGAAAAGAAATCGTTTAAATTAAATAAAAAAATACTATTTATAATAGGTGGAGCGGTTATTGCTGTAATAATTATTGTTATTGTATTAGCTATTATGTCAGGTGGAAGCAAAGATACAAAGGATGTAGCAAGTTTATTTGATTTAAATCAAGTAATTCCAGTGCGTAAAGATGGTGGATATGTATATATTGACCCATCTGGTAAAATGCCTAAAAATATAAAATACAATACTGCAAATGATTTTAATGGAGATTTTACATATGTAGAATTAGATGATGGGACTTCTGCATTAATAGATAAGAATCAAAATATTAAAGTAAGAGCTACTAGTTATTATGCAATAAAGCATATAGAAGAAACTGAGTCTTGGTTAATAGATGGAGTCCTATATGATAAAAAATTAAAGGCTATTTCAGATAAATCACTGCAACTTTATGAGGCAGATGATGGGTATTTTAAATATAATAGTATTGATTTAACTCAGTATGGAATAATAAATCCTGAGGGTAAAGTTGTATATAAAACAGATTCTTTAATATATAGACTTGAAGTTACCGATGATGAACAATTTGGTATAATAGTTCTTCAAAAAGGTACAGAATATAAAGAATATTTAATTGATTTAAAAGATGGTACTGTCATATATGAAAACCAATATAAAGATCCAAAAAATTCATATTCTAATTCAATTAACGAATCTTCAAATGGAATTTTCTATATTAATGATGATAATTATGATAGAGCTGAAACATTTTATGTAAAGGATAAAAAGATAGTTTATTCAATAAAAGGTGATATATACAACGTAAAGTTATATGGGGATAATTATATTAAGCTTGATTATGGATATTTATATGAAGATGCAGGAAAAGAGCAACAATATTATTACTATGATATAAAAAATAAAAAGTTATTAACAGAGGAACCTAAATTAGAAGAAATAGACATAGATATAAAAGAGGAAATAGATATAACCCAAAGACAAATAGTAAGCTGTGATAATGGATATGGATTAATAGACGATAAAAAAGTTATTATTCCATGTATGTATGATGATATAGATTATTTACCAGAAAATGTACATGAATATATGATTCAAAAAGAATCAAAGGATTTAATGTATGTAGAAAATAATGATAAAATATTTATATATGATGCAAATTCAAAAAAAGAATATATAAAGTTTGAAGATGGAGATAGTTATGATATAGTAGATTCTTCAAATAGTTTATTTGTAGTACAAAAAATATATGTAGATGATAAAAATTCATGGAGTGATAAATTACAAAAAATAGTTGTTTATAATTTATTAACTAAACAAAAAATTGAATTTGACGCTACTAGTGAAATAACAATAAAGACAAATTATTTTAAAGAAACAAAGAATGGAAAAACGATATATTATAATATGAATTTTGAAAAAATATATACAGAAGCATAAAAAAACACTTGATAAAAGTGTTTTTTTGTATAAAAGTGTGAAAAGTGCTTTAAAATCAAAAGTTTTTCTTGTATATTTTTTAAATCGGTGCTATAATACTGATAGATTTGTGAAAGGAGGGATAATGTGTCAAAGGTAGTAGTAAGAAATGGTAATGTTGATAGTGCTTTACGTACAATGAAACAAAAGAATGCAAGAGACGGCCTCCTAAAAAAAGTTAGAGAAAAACAAGAAGGTTATAAAAAACCAGGAGTTAGACGTAGAGAGAAAAAAGAACAAGGTATTAAAAATACTAGAAAAAGAGAAAGATATAATCATTAAGAGCTGTTATAGCTCTTTAATTTTTAAGGAGAATATTATGAGAGAAAAAATATTAAATGATTTAGTAGCAGCTATGAAAAATCAAGATAAAGAAACATTAACTGTACTTAGAATGGTTAAAGGTGCTATGCAATTAGAAGAAATAAATAAAAAGCAAGAGTTGAATGATGAAGATGTAGTTGCTGTAATTAGTAAACAAATAAAAACTAGAAAAGAATCTATATTAGAATTTGAAAAAGCAGGAAGAAATGATTTAATAACTCAAACTCAAGGGGAAATAGAAATTTTAAATAAATATATGCCTGAACAATTAAGTGAAGATGATATTATAAAAGTAATAGATGATGCATTTAATACTTTAAAACCAGAAAAACCATCTGATATGGGTAAATTAATGGGATTTGTAACACCTAAATTAAAAGGTAAGGCAGATATGAGTTTTGTTAGTAAAACAATAAAGGAAAAACTTAATAATATATAGAAAAAATACTAGTTATTTTTTCTTTTTTTTAAAGTAAAAGTCTATATTTATTTGACTTTTTATGTTATTATAAATACATCGAGGTGATAATATGAGAGAATTAACTGATCAAGAGATCGTTAGAAGGGAAAAAGCTGAAAATATAAGAGCTATGGGAATGGATCCATATGGACAAAAATTTGAAAGGACAGACTTTGCTAAAGATATAAAAGAAAAGTATGCTACTGTTGAACATGAAGAATTTGAAAATATGACAGATACTGCAACAGTTGCAGGAAGAATTATGTTTATAAGAAAGATGGGTAAAGCATCATTCTTTACTATTCAAGATAAAACAGATAAAGTACAAATATATATATCTATAAATGATGTAGGTGAAGAAACTTATAATCTATTTAAAACTGCAGACTTAGGAGATATAGTTGGTGTTCATGGTAAAATAATGAAAACTAAAACTGGTGAGATAACAATAAAATGTTTAGAGTATACACATTTAGTAAAAGCATTAAGACCTCTTCCAGAAAAATTCCATGGACTTACAGATATTGAAGAAAGATATAGAAGACGTTATGTAGATTTAATAATGAATGAAGAATCTAAGAAAGCTGCATTTACTCGTCCAAAAATAATTAGATGTATTCAAAATTATATGGATGGTATCGGATTTACTGAAGTAGAAACTCCAGTACTAACAACTTTACTTACAGGTGCTTCAGCAAGACCATTTGTAACTCATCATAATACTCAAGATTTAGATATGTATTTAAGAATAGCTTTAGAACTTCCACTAAAAAGATTACTTGTAGGTGGTATGGAAGCTGTTTATGAAATAGGTAGAGTATTTAGAAATGAAGGAATGGACCCAAAACATAATCCAGAATTTACTTTAATGGAAGCATATCTTGCTTATTCTGATTTAGAAGGAATGATGGATTTAACAGAAGGAATGTTTACTAAAATAGCTAGAGAAGTAATGGGAAAAATGGTTTATAATTGGTGTGATAACGAGATAAACTTAGAAGGACCATGGAGAAGAGTTAGTATGGTTGAAGCTATTAAAGAAAAAACAGGAATAGACTTCAAAAAAGAAATGACTTTAGAGGAAGCAAAAGCTTTAGCTATAGAACATGATATTATAGTAGAAGAACACTTTGCAGTAGGTCATATTATAAATGCATTCTTTGAAAAATATGTAGAAGAAACATTAATTCAACCAACTTTCTTATATGGACATCCGGTAGAAATATCACCACTTACTAAAAAGAATCCAGAAGACCCTAGATTCGTAGATAGATTCGAATTATTTATAGGTGGTAAAGAGTTTGCTAACGCATATACAGAACTTAATGATCCAATTGATCAACTTGAAAGATTTGAAGAACAATTAAAAGAAAGAGATCTTGGTAATGATGAAGCTAATGATATTGATATGGACTTTATTGAAGCATTAGAATATGGTATGCCTCCAGCAGGTGGTATTGGATATGGAATAGATAGACTTTGTATGTTATTTACAGAATCTGAATCTATTAGAGATGTTATCTTATTCCCAACTATGAAAGAAAGAAGATAATGAATTTATACGTAGTAAGACATGGGGAAACTATTTGGAATGTAGAGAAAAGAGTACAGGGGATAACTGATATTCCTTTAACTGATAAAGGCAAGAAAGAAGCTCTAAAACTTCAAGAATTAATAAGTACTTTAAATATTGATGTGGTAATATCTAGTCCACTTGAAAGAGCTAGAGAAACTGCTAAAATATTAATAGATTCTAAATTACCAATAAATACTGACGATAGAATAAAAGAAAGAAATTGGGGAATGAATGAAGGTGCTTTAATTGATACAGTAGATAGATGGGACTGCTGGGATGTAATTTTAAATACCAAAGTTCAAAATATTGAATGTATTCAAGATTTTATGTATAGAGTATCGGATTTCATAGAAGATATAAAAATAAAATATAAAGATAAAAATGTACTCGTTGTTACTCATAGTGCAGTAAGCCGTGTAATACATTATTTATTAGGTACTATTCCAGAAGATGCTAATTTATCTAGAATAAGTATACCTAATTTAAGAATAATAGAATATAAAATATAGAAGGAGTTATTATGAAAATATTATGTGTTAATGCAGGTAGTTCATCATTAAAATTTCAATTATATGAAATGCCTGAAGAAAAAGTTTTAATTAGTGGTTATATTGAAAAAATAGGACAAGAAGATTGTTTTTGGAATGTAAAAATTAATGGAGAAAAAATAAGAAGTGAAAGACCACTTAAAAATCATACAGAAGCGGTTGAAGTTTTAATTGAAGAATTATTCAAAAACAATGTTGTTGAATCTTTAGATGAAATAAAAGGAGTAGGACATCGTGCTGTTCATGGTGCTGAAAAATATAAAGATTCAGTATTAATAACTGATGAAGTAGTTGAAGATATAAAAGCAAATACAAAATATGCGCCTCTTCATCATCCAGGAAACTTGGCAGGAATAGATGCTATGAGAAAAGCTTTACCAAATGTACCAAATGTTGCTGTATTTGATACTGCGTTCCATCAAACAATGCCAAAACAAAATTATATTTATCCAGTACCATATGATTGGTATACAAAATATGGAGTACGTAAATATGGATTCCATGGAACTAGCCATAAATATATAACTGGAGAAATGAAGAAAAGATTAAATAAAGAAAATGTAAATTTAATTATTTGCCATGTTGGTAGTGGAGCTAGTATAGCTTGTGTAAAAGATGGTAAAGGTTATGATACTACTATGGGACTTACACCTCTTGATGGTCTTATGATGGGGACAAGATGTGGTGCTATAGACCCTTCTATAATACAATTTGTAATGCAAGAATCAGGTGATTCTATTGAAGCTATTAATGATGCTTTAAATAAAAAAAGTGGTTTTTTTGGAGTTGCTGGTGTAGCTGATTGCCGTGATGTTGAAAAACTTGCAAGTGATAATAATGAAAATGCTATTTTGGCGCTTGATATGTATGCAGATAGAGTGGCTAAATATATAGCTGAATACTATATTGAACTTGAAGGTAAAGTTGATTCAATAGTATTTACTGCAGGAGTACTTGAAAATGGTGCTGAAATGAGAGAAATGATTGTTAAGAGATTAGCGCCTCTAGGAATTGTATTAAATCATGAGATGAATGGGAAAATTGCTGGATTTAAAGATATTCATGAAGGAATTATTACAGAACCTGCATCAAGAATAAATATTATGGTACTTCCAACAGATGAAGAAATCATGATAGTTAAAGACACATTTAACATAATTATAAATAATTAAGCACATTTGTGCTTTTTTCTTTTAAAAAAATAGTGTATAATTATTATGATGGTAGGTGTATAAAATGAATATATTTATGCAAATTTATAAACAAATAAAAAAGTATGATAAGATAGTAATTGCTAGACATGTAGGAGCAGACCCAGATGCACTTGGTAGTACACTTGGGCTTAAAGAAGCAATACTAAATACATTTCCTAATAAAGAAGTATATGTAGTAGGTGTACCTGCAGCGCGTCATAAATATATAGGAGAGCTTGATAGATTTGACGAATCTATGTATGAAGATTCATTATTAATAGTTTTAGATACTCCAAACGAAAGAAGAATAGATGGAGTAGATGTATCTAAATTTGAATATAAAATAAAAATAGATCATCATCCATTTATAGAAAAATATGCAGATATAGAACTTATAGATGAATCATCTAGTAGTGCATCACAGTTAATAATAGAGTTAATAAAAAATACTAAATTAAAACCAAATAAATCATGTGCAGAAAAATTATATATAGGGTTAGTAGGTGATACTAATAGATTTTTATATTATTACACAACTGCAAAAACTTTTGATTTAGTATCTTACTTAATAAGCGAAACTGAAATTGATTTTACTAAATTATATGAAAATATGTATTTGAGACCTCTTCATGATTTAAGATTTCAAAGTTATGTAATAAATAATATAACACTTACAGAAAATGGACTTGGATATTTAAAAATACAGCAAGATGTTTTAGATGAATATAAAGTAGATGCAGCAACTGCTTCTAATATGGTAAATAATTTAAATTATATAGAAGATATGTATTCATGGGCTATATTTGCTATTGATAAAGGTAATAATAATATAAGAGGTTCTATTAGATCTAGGGGTCCTATAATAAATGAAGTTGCTTCTAACTACAATGGTGGTGGACATATATATGCGGCAGGTGTTAGAGTAACTAGTTTCGAAGAAGTAGACAGTATAATAAAAGATTTAGATGAGGTATGTAAAAATTATAAAGAAGAGAATAATTTATAAGAGGTGAATATGAAAAATAGGGGTTATACTTTATTAGAATTATTAGGTGTAATAATAATTTTAGCACTACTTACTACATTAGTTTTTCCTAGTATAATAAATTCAATAAAAAAATCATCAGATAAAATAGATAGTGCTACAATGGAGTTAATAAGTAATGCTGCGGATTTATATATTGATAATAATTTGAATGATTTTATAAAAAATAATGGAAATAAATATGAAATTAAATTACAAGATTTGCTTGATAGTAGTAATTTACCTAATTCTATCAACTTATCAAATAAGGATATAAATGATAAATGTGTTCAAGTGATTTATGAAAATGATAAGTTTTCTTATACTTTAAAACCAGAAGGAACTTGTGAAACATATATACCAATATGTAAAAGAGTAGAGATTGTAGAAATAGATGAATATACTTATGGTGATAAATATGTATGTAATCCTGGTGATGGCATTGAAAGAACTTTTTATCTATTAGAGGATGGAGATAATACGGAACTAATAAATGGAACTACTGGTACTACAGGTGTAGGTGAAATATCACTTATTATGGATAGTAATATTGGTTCTTCTGTTGCCTGGGCAGAGAGTGGTACTAATGTTGGTGGACCAGAAACAGCGCTAAAATATTTGAATTCTCAAACAAAAGATTGGATAAATGTGGAGGTTGATATGCCTACACAAGAACAAATTACAAAAATAGGATTAGAGGAAGCTTCGTGGCTTACAAATAATTTAAGTTCAAATGGTTATTGGTTAAAAAGTATTACTAGTGATAATGGTTCAGCTTATAATATTATGGAGACTGGAATTACAAGTGCTTTAGTGACAGACAGTACAAATATAGGTGTACGTCCCGTTATAACAATAAACAAGTTTAATATAGAAAAAATAGAACTTCCAAAAGAATATCAAGAAGTAGAGTATATAGAAAGTACAGGTACGCAATATTTAGTGATTGATTATGTTGCTTCTGGAATGACTCGTTCAAAAGGTAAATTTCAAATAACTGATAATAATGTAGCTGCATTTTTGTTTTGTTCAAGAGAAAGCGCAACTTCTAAATTTTATTCGTTTAACTGGGGTGGTGGAAAACCATATAAATATTATAATGCATATTCTACAAATAAATTACTGACAATTGGAGCGGACAAACAAGTACATACTTTTTATAAAGATAAAGGAAATATTTATATAGATGATAATTTGTTACACAGTTTTGAATATGTTGATTTTACTACACCAGGAAAAATGAATGTTTTGGCATGTAATAATAATGGAGAAATGGGATACTTACCACCTCATGCAAGATTATTTAATTTAAAATTTTATGATAATAATACATTAATGGTTGATTTGGTACCTTGTTATAGAAAATCAGATAATGTAATAGGTATGTATGATTTAGTAGAAGATAAATTTTATACAAATTTAGGTACAGGGACATTTTTAAAGGGTGAGGATGTTAAAACTCAATGATTTATTCATTGGGTTTTCTTATATATAAATATAGATTTAATTTTATAAATATGATAAAATTGATATGGTGATAATATGAAAAGAAGTATAAGGGTTTTTGATTTAAATAATAAAAAAGTAATAATAAGAGTAGATTTTAATGTACCTATTAAAGATGGAAAAATAACTGATGATAATAGAATAAAAATGAGTTTAAAGACTATTAATTATGCAATAGAAAAAGGTGCTAAAGTTATTTTAATGAGTCATTTAGGTAGAGTTAAAGAAGAAAGTGATAAGGAAAAAAATTCTTTAAAAATGGTTGCTCAAAGGCTTAGTGAATTATTAAATAAGAAAATTTTATTTTCTAGCGTAACTAGAGGAGAAGAATTAGAAACGAAAATAGATTTGTTAAATAGTGGGGATGTTCTTCTTATGGAAAATACTAGGTTTGAAGATTTAAATGGAAAGCTTGAATCAGGTAATGATCGAAAATTAGGTAAATACTGGGCAAGTTTAGGCGATATCTTTATAAATGATGCATTTGGTACATGTCATAGAGCTCATGCCTCAAATGTAGGTATTGCAACTAATCTTGAAAATGGTATAGGTTTCTTAGTAGAGGATGAGATTAATAAACTTTCTCTTGCTATAGAAAATCCAAAAAGACCTTATGCAGTGATACTAGGTGGAGCTAAAGTAAGTGATAAAATTGGTGTTATTAAGAATTTAGTAAATATTTGTGATTATATATTAATAGGTGGAGGAATGGCCTATACATTCTTAAATGCTAAAGGGTATAACATAGGTAAATCACTTTTAGATTCTGAATCAATAGATTTTTGTAAAGATATGTTAGAAAAGTATTCAGATAAAATTTATTTACCTATAGATTCAGTAGTATCTAAAGAAATTGGTAAAGAAGTAATAATAAAAAATATTGAAGATTTTGATAGTGATGATATAGGTTTAGATATTGGAAGTAAAACTATATCAATTTATAATGAAATACTTGATAAATGTGAAACTATTGTATGGAATGGCCCTGTTGGTATGTTTGAAGAAGAAAAATATTCAAATGGAACTAAACAAATATTAGAACACTTAAGTAATTTAGATAAAAATGTAATAATAGGTGGTGGAGATACTGCTTCAGCTGCTATTAATTTTGGATATTCAAATAGTTTTACACATATTTCAACTGGAGGAGGAGCATCTTTAGAATTATTAGAGGGAAAAAATTTACCTGGAATAGATATAATAGAGGATGTTTAAATATTAAGAAGGTGAGAAAGTGAGAATTGGGATATTTACAGATACTTATCCTCCGTTTATAAATGGAGTATCAACTAGTATAAAAATGCTAGAAAATGCATTAAGAAAAAAAGGCCATAAAGTATATGTTGTAACGGTTAATCCAAAAGATATGAAATATATTTATGAAGAAAATGGTAGGATAATAAGAATACCAGGCATTCCAATTGGTATATATGATTATAGATTAACAACTCCATATTCGGTAAGAGCAGTTAATAAAATTAAAAAATGGAATTTAGATGTTATCCACACACATACAGAATTTGGTATAGGAACATTTGCTAGAGTAATTGGAAAACAACTAGATATTCCTGTTATCCACACATATCATACAATGTATGAGGATTATGTTCATTATATAACTAAGGGGTATTTTGATGGTGCAAGTAAAAAGATAGTTGAATATTTAACTAAGTTTTATTGTGATAAAACAATACATGAATTAATTGTTCCTACTAAGAAAACTTATGATTTATTTAAAGAAAAATATAAGTATGATAGAAGTGTTCATATAATACCTACTGGTATAGAAATTGAAAGGTTTTATAAAGAAAAATTAAAAATAGAAAAGTTGAATGAGTTAAAAGAAAAATTAAAAATTAAAGATGATGACGTTGTTGTTTTATTCGTAGGTAGAATAGCATCAGAAAAGAATGTTGAATTTTTAATAAAAAATCATGAACACATACTTAAGAAAAACGAAAATTGTAAATTGCTTATTGTTGGAGATGGGCCGGATTTAGAAGAGTATAAAAACCTTGCTTATAAATTAAAGATAAGTGATAGTATTATTTTTACTGGAAAAGTACCTTGGGATGAGGTTCCTTATTATTATGGCATATCTGATGTTTTTACAACAGCTTCTCATACAGAAACACAAGGGCTTACTGTAATAGAAGCGATGGCCGCAAGTTTACCTGTAATTGCTCTTGATGATGATGCATTTAGAAATGTAGTAATGGATGGATTATGTGGTTATTTATTTAAAAATAAAAAAGATTATTTAAATGTAATGCATAAATTACTACAATCGAAAGAAAATAGAGAAAAGATGGGAAATCAAGGAAGAATTAATTCAGAAGTTTATTCATCTAAATATTTTGCAGAAAGAGTACTTAGTGTTTATAAATTAGCGCTTCAAAATAGACCTAAAAATAAATCATTTTTCTCTAGATTTAAAAGAACATTTGAAAAGGGAATACATGGAAAATAAAATAATCGTTGGAAATATAAAAATGAATATGAGATTTGATGAAATATCTAATTACATAAGTCATTTTAAGGATATTAAAAAGAATAATTTAATTATATGTCCAAGTTTTGTTTATATGCCATATTTTTTAAATTATGGTTTTCATGTAGGCAGTCAAAATGTATGTATAGAAGAAGATGGTGGATATACAGGAGAAATATCCGCAAGCCAGCTTCATAGTTTAGGTGTTAAATATACAATAGTAGGACATAGTGAAAGAAGAATAAAGTTAAAAGAAACTGATATAGAAATAAATAAAAAAATAAAGAGTTCTTTAAAGTCTCATTTAAAAGTTATTCTTTGTATAGGAGAAACAGAAGAAGAAAAAAAATTATTAAAAAAGGATGTAATCTTAAAAAGACAAATAAGAAATGCCTTATTTGATATAGAAGATTTTAATAATATTATTATAGCCTATGAACCGGTATGGTCTGTAGGTACTAATAAACTTCCAAGTAATGAAGAATTAAAGAAAACAATACTATATATAAAAGATTTAATATATAGTATGTATAATAAAAATGTTAAAGTTATTTATGGCGGAAGTATAAATGAGAAAAATATAGAAAATTTAAAAAGTATAAAAGAATTAGATGGATATTTAATAGGTTCAGCTAGTATAAATCCATCTAGATTTATAGAAATAATTAATAAAATAAGTTAATACAAAATTCTATTTATTTCGACAAATTATGACAAAACTAGATAAAATAAACTCTAGAAGCTTTAAGTTGTATGTAGTATAATCATTATAGAAATAGGAGAGATATATTATGGACAAAGTTAAAGTTCTTATGATAGACGATAATGTGCAGTTAATTGAAGCAGTAAAGGAGTATTTTAAAAGTAGTAAACAAATAGAAGTAGTAGAAGAAGCTTATGATGGAGTAGAGGGATTTGAAAAAATACAAAAATCAAATTATGATGTAGTTATACTAGATTTAATAATGCCTAAAAAAGATGGTTTATACGTTTTAGAAGAAATGAAAAAACATAATATAAACAAAAAAGTAATAGTCGCAACTAGCTATAACACGCAAGAAGTAATTAGAGAAGTATCTGATTATGGCGTAAATTATTATATATTAAAACCATTTGATTTTACTGATTTAGAAAAGAGAATATTAGATTTAGCTAACAAGAAAAAGAATAGTAAAAATATAGATTTACATCATAATAATATACAAATATCTATAACAAAGATACTACATGAATTAGGTATTCCATCTCATATTAAAGGATATCAATATATAAGAGATGGAGTATGTATGATATTTGATAATCCTAATATGATAGGTGGTATAACTAAGGAATTATATCCAGAACTTGCTAGTAAATTTGATACAACAGTATCAAGAGTAGAAAGAGCTATTAGACATGCTATTGAAGTAAGTTGGAATAGAGGTAACTGGGATTTAATGGAAGAAATATTTGGTAATAGTGTTGATATTGATAGAGCTAAACCTACTAATTCCGAGTTCATAGTAACAGTTGCAGATAAACTTAGACTAGATTATCACATGGTTAGATGAGACAAATTTATTTTGTCTTTTTTTAATTTATTATTAAAATTAAAAATATTAATAGAAAAAGAAATAGTGTTAAATAATAAACATAGAATGATAGAAGATAATTATAAGCTAAATACTAATTTTGAAATAGGTAAACTTATAGTAGAAGCCCAAAGAGGTAAAACACGCGCTAAATATGGGAAGGGATTAATAAAAGAGTGGAGTAAGGAATTAACTAATTTATATGGCAAGGGATATAATTATACTAATTTGTCTAGACTGAGAAAATTATATTTTATTTTTAAAAAAGTTGGGGCAGTGCCCCAACAATTGACATCGACTAATTTATCATAGAACTAGGATATGGATTTACGTATGTAGGAAGTGAATGTAAATTAGGAAAATTTAGATGTGATTTATTATTTTATAATATTGAATTATAATCATATATAGTATTAGAACTTAAAATTAGAGTGCTTAAACCTAGTGATATAGGTCAAATAAAATTATATATGAATTATATAGATTTAAATATTAAGAAAGATTATATGAATAAAACAATAGGTATAATTTTGTGTAAGGAAAATGATGAGATAATAATTAAGTATATTACTGATGAAAGCTTATTTATGAGTGTTTATAAACTAGTAGAAAAAAAATAAATATTATAGTATAATTATAATAGGTGATTTTATGAAACAAATAAAAACTATAGATGGAAATGAAGCATGTGCTAGGACATCATATATGTTTACAGAACTTGCAGGTATTTACCCAATCACTCCTTCAAGTCCTATGGCTGAACATATAGATGAGTGGAGTAGTAATGGTAAATTAAATATATTTAATGATAAAGTTAAAGTAGTAGAGATGCAAAGTGAAGCAGGTGCTGCAGGATTTATTCATGGAGCACTGCAAAATGGAGTACTTTCAACAACATTTACAGCAAGTCAAGGACTTCTTTTAATGATACCAAATATGTATAAAATGGCAGGAGAGATGTTACCTTGTGTTATGCATGTAGCAGCGCGCTCATTATCTACTCATGCACTTTCTATATTTGGAGATCATCAAGATATATATGCGGCTAGAAGTACTGGATTTTGTATGCTTGCATCTTCTTCTGTTGAGGATGCATCATATTTAAGTGGTGTTGTTCATTTATCATCTATAGAAGCTAGTTTACCTTTTATGCACTTTTTTGATGGTTTTAGAACTAGTCATGAGATAAATAAAATAAATGTACTTGAAATAGATGATTATAAGAAATTAATAAATACGGAAGCTTTAAATAAGTTTAGAAGTAGAGCACTTAATCCTATGAGGCCAAATACTCGTGGTACTGCACAAAATGATGATATATATTTTCAAGCAACTGAAGTAAGAAATGTTTATTATGATAAGGTACCTGATATAGTTGCTAGTTATATGGAAAAAATAAATGATATAGCTGGTACTAATTACAAACCGTTTAATTATTATGGTAGTAAAAATGCTAAGAAAGTAATAGTTGCTATGGGTTCTGTTTGTGAAACTATTAAAGAAGTAATAGATAATACAGAGGAAGAAGTTGGTTTAGTAGAAGTACATTTATATAGACCATTTAGTACTAAATATTTATTAAATATACTTCCTTCTAGTGTAGAAATAATGGCTGTACTTGATAGAACTAAAGAATTTGGTACAGTAGGTGAACCTTTATATTTAGATATTGTATCTGCTTTAAAAAATAAAAATATTAATATAGTTGGTGGTAGATATGGGCTTTCTAGTAAGAATACAACTCCATCACAGATTAAAGCAGTATATGATATGCTTGATAATCCAAAACATAATTTCACTATTGGTATAGTAGATGATGTTACTAATTTAAGTTTAGAAGAAAAAGAATTTAATATTAAAACAAGTAAAGAAATACTTATTTATGGATATGGTTCTGATGGAATGGTAAGTGCTTCTAAATCAATAATAAAATTAATAGGTGATAATACTGGAAAGTTTGTTCAAGGATATTTTCAATATGATTCTAAAAAGAGTGGTGGAGTAACACGTTCTCATTTAAGAATAAGTGATAAAAAAATAAGATCAACTTATTATGTAGAAAATCCAGATATAGTAGTAGTATCTAAAGATAGTTATTTTGATGAATTTGAATTATTAAAAAGTATAAGTAAGAATTCGGTACTAATAATAAATACTAGTAAAACAGAAGAAGAATTATTAAATAGTTTTAGTTATAAACTAAAAAAATTACTTATAGGAAATAATACAAAAATATATACATTAAATGCTTATGATATTGCAACTAAAGTAGGATTAAAAAATAAAATAAGTATGATAATGGAATGTGCTATTTTATATGTTACTGATTTAATTGATTATAAGTTTGCAAAAAAAGAATTAGAGGAATATATAAAGGATAAATTTAATAAAAAAGGTGAAGATATAGTAAAAGCTAATATAACTGCTTTAGATTTAACTGAATCTAGTATTAAAGAAATAAAATTAAATAATGAAAATGTTGTTATTGAAGAAAAACAATTAGGTTTTTATGAAACAATGTTTAAAAGAGAAGGTGATTCTCTTCCAACATCAGCCTTCCTTAAAATGCCAACAGGTATATTTAAACCTGGAACTAGTAGGTTAGGTAAAAAAGGAATAAGTGAGTTAGTTCCTCATTATATAAGTGAAAATTGTATTAATTGTAATCAGTGTACTATAGCTTGTCCTCATTCTGTAGTAAGATCATATTTATTGTCTGGTGAAGAGTATGAAAAAGCACCAGAATATGTAAAGAATAGATGCAAAAAAGCTATTGGGGACAATGATAATTATTTTGCTATAGGGATATCTATAATGGATTGTACAGGGTGCGGTTTATGTGTTAAAACTTGTCCTGGAATGAGAGGTAATAAAGCTTTAACATTTAAATCACTTAGTGATGAAATTAAAAATAAAGAACAAGAAGTCTTTAATTATTTAGAAGAAAATATTACTAATAAACATAAATATCCTGATACTACAATAAAAGGCTTAGGATTTAATAAACCTAAATTTGAATATTGTGGAGCTTGTATGGGATGCGGTGAACCTGCATATATAAAAATATTAACTCAATTATTTGGAGATAATTTAATAATTGCTAATGCAACTGGTTGTTCATCTATTTATGGTGGTTCAGCACCAACAACCCCTTATACATTACCTTGGGCTAGTTCTTTGTTTGAAGATAATGCTGAGTATGGTTATGGAATGTTAATGGGAAACAATTTAATTAGAAATAGAATTAAAAATATTATGGAAAATAATATGGATAATAGTAATTCTAAATTATTTAAAGAGTGGCTAGATAATTATGACAATTATGATATAACAAAAAGAGTTTATGATAATTTAAACGATGAAATTTCAGAAGATTTAAAAGAATTAAAAGATTATATTCCATCTAGAAATTACTGGTGTATAGGTGGAGATGGTTGGGCTTATGATATTGGTTTTAGTGGTATTGATCACGTTCTTGCAAGTAATGATAATATAAATATTTTAGTACTTGATACAGAGGTATATTCTAATACAGGTGGACAATCAAGTAAATCTAGTAAGGCAGGGTCTATTGCATCTTTTACAACCTCTGGTAAGAGAACAAATAAAAAAGATTTAGCTAGAATAGCAATGAGTTATAAAAATGCTTATGTTGCTCAAATATCTCTTGGAGCTAATATGATGCAAGTTATAAAAACATTAAAAGAAGCAAATGATTATAATGGACCATCTATAGTAATCGCATACTCACCTTGTATATCTCATGGAATAAAAGGTGGAATGGAAAATAGTTTAGATTCAGGAAGAACGGCTGTTGAATCTGGATATTTCTTAACATTTAGAAGGCATCCTGATAATGGATTTACTCTCGATAGTAAGAAAGTAGATTTTGATAAATATGAAGAATTTTTAAAATCACAAACAAGATATTCAATGTTAGAAAAAGTAAATAAAGAACATGCGAATAATTTATTGGAGCAAAATAAAAAAGAAGCAATGGATAGATATAAGTATTATAGTGATTTACAAAAGGTTAACGATTGATTAACCTTTTTTTATTGCTTGAAAGATGGTTGTGTGTTACAATATGTGTGGTGGTAATATGAAAATAGAAAAGTGGATATATAAAGGTAATGAAATTGAAGTTCCTATTTTAGAAGATGATGAAGTGGAAACTAATGAGGTATTTGAAAATGAACTTGAAAAAACTATAGATTTGACAGAAAAATTATCTGATTTAGGAGAAAATAATGACTAATTATGAGCTTATACAATCGTTTTTAGATATGTTAAAAGAGTATGCTATTTCAAATCCAAATCAAGAAATATCTCAAAAGTTTGTTTATTCTAATCTAATGGGATTTAATGTAAAACAAGAACATATGCCATATTGTAAAATTGATGAACATTTTACTGGATGGGAATCAAGATATATGTATGATAATAGAATTAATACTTTTAAGATTCCAAAAAGGGCATTTTTATGGTTTACGAATGGTAAAATTTATGGAAATGAAATTAAACTTTATATACCTCTTGATTATAATCACATAAAGGAAGGTGCAAATCAATTATTTGATTTTATTGCTTCTACAGGTATTGAACATGAATCAAAAATATCAGATAAAATACGTAATGATGATTTAGTTGTTAGAGTAAATAATTTAAAAGATGCGGAAACTATAATTGATTATATTAATAGTAATCAATATATAAAAGAAGGTCTTATGAAGACTAATCCATTTTTACCTAATTGGAATGGTGTAGGAATAACTATGGATAATAATTATTCATATAATAGTACAGTTAGTGAACTAATTAGTAATTTTATTGAAACACTAAAAAGATATAATAGATTAGATTTGCTTACAGTAGAAGAACTAAATAAATTTGTAATAAGTAGTGTTCCAAGTATTGAAGATCCTGATTTAAAAGATATATATTCTTTAATATCCAAGACAACTACTCAAGAATTTAACTTGAATGAATTTATTAGTCATGCTAATAATAAATTAGTAGATAAATATACTTCGAAAAGACAAAGAATTGTAGACCCAGCATATTATTTAGAGTTTGCAATATCTCAAACAGAAAAATATTATCCTGGTAATAGTGCTACTGCTATTAAGGAATATTTAAAATTAAATCCTATGTATTTTACTAATAAAGAAAGAGCAAGAGAAGGTTTGCTTAAATATGTTAGACCGGGACTTTTGATAAATTTAATGAGAACTAAATTAATAGAAAATAATGTTTCTGTTCCTAGCACAGATGAAGAATTGATAAATGAATATTTAAATTTAATTATAAATAAACAAAATAATTATCAAGAGCAATATAATATAATAAAAACTGCGTTTGCTAATACAGCTAGTGTTTATAATATTAATCAAGCTATAGGCGCGATTAAGGATTTGTATTTTAATAATGGTGTTCAGTGTTTTACTAACAGATTTAATGATAGAACAAATTTAAAAGAAAAAGTAATAAATCATGATGCGAGAAAGATAATTTTAAGTAACATTGATATATCTGGATTAGATTTAAATGATACTAATGAAGTTTTATCTAGAATAGTAAATGCAATGTTAACTGTTTATAATAAAATTAAATAATTATATTGTAAAATATAAAAAAATGATATATACTAAGTTTATAGAGTAGGAGGAGTTAGTTTTATGGATTATGGTTATGGATATGATTATGGTTATGGTTATGATGTTGGAAGTACAGTAGCAACAGGAGTTGGTGCTGCACTTGGAGTTTTAGCGTTTTTTTACATTGTTGCTTTAGCAATTGGAATTTTTACAATTGTTTGTAATTGGAAGGTATATAAAAAAGCAGGAAAACAAGGTTGGGAAGCAATTGTACCAATTTATAACATTATTGTTCTATTAGAAATAACAGGACAACCTTTATGGTATATTGCTTTATTCTTTTTACCAATAGCTAATATTGTTGTAATGTTCTTAATTTATATAGAGCTTGCAAAAAAATTTGGTCAATCAGCTGGATTTGGTATAGGCTTAGTTTTCTTAAATCCAATATTTATGGCAATTCTTGCATTTAATAAAAATTATGTTTATCAAAATGCTATGCCAGCACAACAACCAGTTCAACCAATGCAACAACCAGTAGGGCAACCAATGCAACAACCAGTTCAACCAATGACAGGTGGTAGTTGCCAAAATTGTGGTGCTCCAATAAATTCTGGAGATAAATTCTGTATGAACTGCGGAAATCAATTATAAAAATTGTATGAAAAATAATAGAACATCTATTATTTTTTTTATATTTTTGGTATAATTATTAAAGGTGTAAGTATGAAAAATATATATGGTATAACATTTGAAGAATTAGAAAATTATTTCTTAGAAAGAAATGAAAAAAAGTTTAAAGCAACTCAAGTATTTGATTGGGTATATAAAAAAAGAATTAATAATTTTGATGATATGAGAAATGTATCAAAAGAAACAATAAATACTATGAAAAATGATTTTTATTTTGATAAATTAGAAATTATAGATAAAAAAGAAGATGTAGATGTTGCTAAATATTTATTTAGATTAAAAGATAATGAAAAAGTAGAAGCAGTTCTTATGTATCATGATTATGGTAATAGTATTTGTATTTCAACTCAAGTTGGTTGTAATATGGGATGTAAGTTTTGTGAGAGTGGAAGACTTAAGAAAGTTAGAAATTTAGAAGTATATGAAATGGTATCTCAAATACTTATGGTTGAAGAAGAAACTAATAAAAGAATATCTCATATAGTTTTAATGGGAATTGGAGAACCATTTGATAATTATGATAATGTTCTTAAATTTATAGATATTGTAAATACAGGAAAAGGGATAGATATAGGTAGTCGTCATATAACAGTATCTACATGTGGTATAATTCCTAAAATAAAAGAATTTATTAATTATCCAAAACAAGTTAATTTAGCTATTAGTCTTCATGCTTCTAACAATGAAATTAGAAGTTCTATTATGAATATTAATAAAGCTTATCCTATAGAAGAAGTAATTAAAGTAGTAAAAGAATATATAGAAAAAACGAATAGAAGAGTAACTTTTGAATATATAATGCTAAAGGGGATAAATGATTCAGAACAGTGTGCTAAAGAGTTAAGTGATTTATTAAGAGGAATGAATGCGTATGTAAACATTATTCCTTATAATGAAACTAGTCATATAGAATATAAAAAGAGCTCAAAAGATACAATAATGAAGTTTTATGATGTACTTAAGAAAAATAATATTGGAGTTACAATAAGAAGAGAATTTGGTAGTAAAGTGAATGCTGCTTGCGGGCAATTACGTTCACATTATGAGGAGGTATAAAATGCAATATTTTAGTATAACAGACCCAGGTAAGGTAAGAGAAAGAAATGAAGATTGTGTTGCTATTTGTGAAAATGGAACAAAAGAAAAATTATTAATAGTAGCAGATGGTATGGGAGGGCATAAAGATGGTGAAGTGGCTTCTCGTTTAGCACTTAATCATATAACAAAGAGATTTGAAAGTATTAGTAGTGTTGGAAATAAAGAGGATGCTATAAACTGGATTCAAACTACAGTTAGTGAAGCTAATGTAGAGATTTTTAAGTATGTAACAGCTCATCCAAAAAGTCAAGGAATGGGAACTACTATAGTTCTTGCTATTTTAACACCTGCATTTTTACTAATTGGTAACATTGGAGATTCTTCTGGTTATGTGTATAAAAATAAAAAACTTCATAAAATTACAATTGATCATACTTTAGTTAATTTACTTGTAAAAAGTGGGGAGTTAACAGAAGAAGAGGCAAAAAATCATCCAAAGAAAAATGTTCTTATGAAAGCTTTAGGTTCTAGTAATAACGTAGAAATGGATATTTTTAATGTAGAACTTGGAGTAGATGGAATATTCTTATGTAGTGATGGTTTAACTAATATGCTAGATGATAATCAAATTAATAAAGTATTAAATGATAATACTTCATTACAAGAAAAACTTGAAAAATTAGTATTTAAAGCTAATAATAGAGGTGGAAATGATAATATATCAATAGCTTACTTAATTAAGGAGGATAATAATGATAAATAGAGGAGATCTTGTAGATAATCGTTATGAAATCATTAAATCTATCGGAGAAGGCGGTATGGCTAATGTTTATTTAGCATTTGATACTATTTTAGAAAGACAAGTAGCGGTAAAAGTACTTAGAGGAGATTTATCTGATGATGAAAAGTTTATTAGAAGATTTCAAAGAGAAGCAAATTCAGCTAGTTCTTTAAGACATCCTAATATAGTTGAAATGTATGATGTAGGTGAAGATTCTGGAAAGTATTTTATTGTAATGGAATATGTTGATGGTAAAACTTTAAAAGGATTAATAAAGAAAAGAGGCCCACTTAATTTAAGTGAATCTATCGATATTATGTTACAGCTTACAAGTGGTATTGCATGTGCTCACGATAGTTATATTATTCATAGAGATATAAAACCACAAAACGTAATGATACTTGAAGATGGAAGGGTTAAAATAACTGATTTTGGTATTGCTATGGCTCTTAATAATAATGAGCTTACACAAACTAATTCAGTAATGGGTAGTGTTCATTATCTTCCACCAGAACAAGCAAGTGGAAGTGGTTCAACAATAAAAAGTGATATATATTCTCTTGGAATATTAATGTTTGAACTTTTAACAGGTAAAGTTCCATTTAAAGGTGATAATGCAGTAGAAATTGCAATAAAACATATGAAAGATACTATACCTAGTGTATGTAAGTTTAATTCATCAATTCCACAGAGTGTTGAAAATATAATACTTAAAGCGTGTGCAAAAAATCCAAAAAATAGATATGAATCAGTTGCTGAAATGCATGAAGATTTAAAAAATTGTTTGGATGAATCAAAATCTAATGAACCAAGATTGGTTTATAAGCATAAAGAACATGATGTAGATGATACTAAAAAAAGTAATAAAGTAGAATCTAGAGAAAAGATTAATGAAAACAAAAACGAAAATAATGATAAATCAGATAAAACTATAAATATAGCTTTAAAAATATTAGGATTTGTTTGTGTTGCTATAGTTATAGCTGGTCTTGCTTTTATATTAGTTTTTAGTAGTGATTCAAATACTGAAGTAAAAGTTCCAGATGGACTTATTGGTTTATCAGAAAGTGCTGCATGTAAAAATATAGAACAAAAAGGCTTAATTTGTAAAGTAAAATATGTATATGATAAAGAAGTTGAAGATGAAGATATAGTTTTATCTGTTAGTCCGAAATCTTTATCAAAAGTAAAAGAAGGTAATACAGTAACTATAAAAGTATCATCTTTTGAAGATACAATAGAAGTAAGAGATTATACAAATGAAAATTTAGAAACTGTAAAAACTGAATTAGAAGAAACATATGGTATAAGAGTTGTAACAAAACCTAAAAAAGTTACAGAAGAAGATGAAATAGAAGAAAATACAATAATTTCTCAAAATATTGCTCCAGGAGAAAGATTACAAAAAGAAAATGGAGTTATTGAACTTACTTATGCAGTTTTAATAGTAGTATATCCTGATTTTACAGATGGTACATATGATAAAGATTTGATTCAACAATTTTGTGATGATAATAATATAACATGTAAATTTAGAGAAGAAAAAGATAATAATTATAATGAAGGTGCTATAATACTTCAATCTAGAAGTGCTGGAGATGAAGTAAAAGAGAAAACAACACTTACAATAACAGTTGCAGTTAATACACCTAGTGAAGAAGTAGAAGGTAATTAATGATAGGTAAAATAATAAAACAAATAAGTAATGATTATACAGTAAAATTTGAAGATAGAGTATTAGTTTGTAAAGCTAGAGGAAAATTTAGAAATATGGGAATAACTCCTTTAGTAGGAGATAATGTAGTTGTTGATTTAGAAAGTAACTATATAATGGAAATTTTAGAAAGAAAAAATGAATTAGAAAGACCGAGTATATCTAATATAGATCAAGCTGTAATAGTAACTAGTGTAAAAATTCCTGATTTTTCTTCTAATTTACTTGATAAATTACTTACTGTAATAGAATTTAATAATATAAAACCAATTATATGTTTTACTAAATTAGATTTAATGGATAATAAACAGTTAGAAGAAATTAGGTCTATACAATCATATTATAAAAAAATAGGCTATGATGTATATGATAATACTGATGAAGAGTTAAAAGAAATATTTAAGGATAAAATAACAGTATTTGCAGGTCAAAGTGGTGCTGGAAAAAGTTCTCTATTAAATAAATTAGATAACACATTGGATTTAGAAATAGGGGAAGTTTCTATTGCTTTAGGAAGAGGAAAACATACAACTAGACATACTGAATTAATTGAAGTGTTAGGCGGTCTTATTGCTGATACACCAGGTTTTTCTGCGCTAGATTTTACAGACATGACTAAGTCTGATATAAGAGATAATTTTATAGAATTTAATGAATACAAAGATTTATGTGAATATAAAGATTGTATGCATGTAAATGAAAGAAAATGCGCGATAAAAGACAAAGTAGATGAAAATATAATATTAAAAAGTAGATATGATAATTATTTAAAGTTTATAGAAAAAAGGTGATTTATGAAAATAGCTGCGTCATTTCTAGATATTAAAGGTCCTATAGTAGATGAGGTTACTAAACTAAGTAATCTAGATGTTGATTATTTACACTTAGATGTAATGGATGGAATATTTGTAGAAAATAAAACTTTTACATATGAAGAATTTTATAATATAACTAAATATACAACAAAACCTAAAGATGTGCACTTAATGGTTAGTGATGTAAGAAGATATATAGATGAATTTTCTAAATTAAATCCAGAGTTTATTACATTTCACTTAGAAGCAGCAAGTGAAATAAGTAGTGTAATTAATTACATACATGAAAAAGGTATTAAGGTAGGAATATCTATTAAACCTGCGACTGACATATCAGAAATAGTAGAATACTTACCATATATTGATTTAGTGCTTGTAATGAGTGTTGAACCAGGTCGTGGTGGACAATCTTTTATAGAAGATAGTACAAAGAAGATAGAACAATTATATAACTTAAGAGAAAAAGAAAACTATAATTATGTAATTGAAGTAGACGGTGGAATAAATAATGAAACCATTAAATTATGTAATAAAGCTGATATCGTAGTTGTTGGAAGTTATATAACAAAACAAGATTATGAAGAGGCTATAAGAAACTTAAGAAATTAAAATAATTCTTGCTAAAAAAATAAAATTATTATATACTATATAGGTATTGGAGGAAGAAAGATGGAAAAAAATAAAAATTTAAAAGAAATAGTTATAAAAATAGAAGGGGAAAAATGGGAAAAAGCTTTAGACAAAGCATTTAAAGTAGCAAATTCTAAAGCTAAAATAGATGGTTTTAGACCTGGTAAAGCACCTAAAAGTGTTTTCTTAAAACGTTATGGAATTGAATCTTTATTTATGGATGCATCTAATTATGCAGTAGAAGATGCATATAATCAAATGATAGAAGAAAATAAAGATTTAGAAATAGCTGCTCAACCAGTTCTAGATATTAGATCAATTGATGAAAAATATATTGAATATGTATTTACAATTACTTTAAAACCAGAAGTTAAATTAGGTAAATATAAAGGATTAGATGTAAAAAAAGAAACTGTAAAAGTAACTAAAAAAGAAATAGAAGAATCTATTAACCATATGAGAGAACACTACAAAGAAAATGTAGTAAAAGAAGGAAAAGTTGAAAATGGGGATATTGCTGTAATTGACTTTGAAGGATTCAAAGATGGAGTTGCTTTCGAAGGTGGAAAAGCAGAAAATTATTCATTAGAGATTGGTTCTAATTCATTTATTCCAGGATTCGAAGAACAAATAATTGGTATGGAAGTTGGAGAAGAAAAAGACATTAATGTAACTTTCCCAGAAGATTATCATGCTGAAGATTTAAAAGGTGCACCAGTAGTATTTAAAATTAAAGTAAATGAAATAAAAGAAGTAAAAGTTCCTGAATTAGATAAAGAATTCTTTGAAGATTTAGGAATGGAAGGAATAGATACTAAAGAAGCTTTAGAAGCACAAGTAAAAGAAAATATTACTGCTAGTAAAGAAGCGCAAGCAGAAGATAAATATATAGAAGCTTTACTTGCAGAAGTTATTAAAACTACAGAAGTTGATGTTCCAGAAACAATGATTAATGATGAAACAGAAAGAATGATTGAACACTTTGCTGAAAATATGAGAATGCAAGGATTAATTATTGACCAATTCTATCAATATACAAATTCTACAAAAGAAACTTTAAAGGAACAATATAAGGAAGAAGCTTTAAAGAGAATTAAATATAGATTAGTATTAGAAGCAATTATTAAAGAAGAAAAAATAGAAGTAACAGAAAAAGAAGTTAATGCTGAAGTAGATGAACTTGCTAAAAAATATAATATGACTAAAGAAGAAGTAAAAAAACAATATGGCGGAAATTTAGATTATATTAAATATGATTTAGAAGTAAAAAAAGCTTTCAATATATTAAAGGGTGAAAAATAATCACTCTTTTTTATTTTAAATATAAATATAAAAAATAAATAAGCATTCATTATAATTAATTTGTTTTTATTATTGATTTAGAGTAATAATTAATATATAATTTATGTAGGTGATTATATGGGACAAATAATAGAACTACTTAAAAGTATGAGTTATCAAGTATCAAAAGAATTATTATTCAATTATAAAAGTATGAATATTACGGATAGGCAGTTAATTATAATAATATATTTAATTAATCAAGCTAGTAATGTATATAATCCAAAACAAATAAGTAGTGATTTAAAATTAGATTTAAATATGGTATTTGAAGAAATTAATTTATTATGTGAAAAGAATATAATTAAAATTGAAATGAAAAGAATTAATAAAGTTATAAATGAAACTATTAATTTAGATATGTTATATGAGAAAATTGCTTTTTCTTTAAATCAAGTAGAAGAAAAAGAAGATACTAATTTATATAGTACATTTGAAACAGAGTTTGGTAGAACTTTATCACCTATGGAATATGAAATAATTAATAGTTGGAAAGATAATGGATATACTGAAGAATTAATTATTTTAGCTTTAAAGGAAGCAACATATAATGGCGTTAGTAATTTGAGATATATAGATAAGATTATATATGAGTGGGGTAAAAAGGGTATAAAAACAAAAGAAGATGTAGAAAAGAATAGAAAACAATTTAAAAATAATAATGTAGAAAAAAAAGAACTTTTTGATTATGACTGGTTAAATAATGAATAATATAATTGAGTATTTAGATGAGTTATTTCCAAATCCTAGATGTGAATTAAATTATAATAAGGATTATGAATTATTAATAGCAGTTATGTTAAGTGCTCAAACTACGGATAAAAGAGTAAACATGGTAACTGATATTTTATTTAAGAAGTATGATAGTTTAGAAAAATTATCTACTGCTAATATTAATGAAATAATAGATATAATAAGACCAATAGGAACATTTAATAAAAAAGCAAGAAATATAATTAATATATCAAAAAGTTTGTTAGAAGAAAAAAATGGAAAAGTACCTAATGATAGAAAGTATTTAGAAAATTTATCTGGAGTAGGTAGAAAGACTACTAATGTTGTACTTTCTAATTTATATAATGTACCATGTATTGCAGTAGATACACATGTATCAAGAGTAAGTAAAAGATTAGGAATTGCTAAAGAAAAAGATGATGTATTAGTAATAGAGAAGAAACTTAATAAATATTTCCCTAAGTATAAACTTAATAGATTACATCATCAATTAGTATTATTTGGAAGATATTATTGTAAAGCACAAAATCCAAATTGTGAAAATTGTAAGCTTAAAAATAAGTGTAAAAAAAAGTGATTTTTTAAATCACTTTTTAATTTGTTGTATTATTCTCTGGTTTAGTTATATCTTCTTTATCTGTTGTATTTTCTTTGTCGGTTGTGTCTTCTTTGTTATCTTCTGAATCAGTTGTATCATCTGGAATAATTGGAGAAGATATTATAACATTAATAGTAATATTTTTTCCACTGCTCATATTAGCTTTAAATGTTGAATATGCAGTTTTTACTACAAATGTATATTCACCAGCTGTATCAACTTCATAATCGTATGAATTAGTACTTACAAAATCTAATAATTTTAAATTTCCTTCTGCGTCTTTTAAATAAATATTATATCCTAATGTACCTAAATTATCTTTATTATAAGTTAATCTATTATTTACCCATTCATCTAAAAATTGTTTAGTTTCAAATACAGGTTCAAAATAAGATTCTAAATATTCTTTTGTGTTAATTTCAGGTTCTTTTACTTTATCCCAAGTAAGAGTTATTATTCCGTTTGTTTCAGTGACAGCTAAATTAGATACACTCTCTAATTTAGAAAATCTTGTAGAAACTGTAGTAGGTTCTGTACCTCTAATAAATAGTTCTGTAATTCTAAATTCACTTGGTGTATATTCACTTGGAAGAGTAGGTTCAGGGTTTTGTGTTTCAAGTTCTACAGAAACAACTCCTTTTGGTTTTTCAAAATAAGATTTATTTGAGAAAACCTTTTTACCAACTGCTTGAAATAATCTTTGATGTTGGCCACTATTTAATTTGTTGTAATAATCACTATTTGATGTATTATATCCATACCAAACACCAATTGCATATTCTGTATTATAACCAACAGTCCATAAATCATTAACTGCACCAGACCATAATAAACCAAGTTCTTTTAATTTTGCTTCATCAAAATTTGTAGTTCCAGTTTTGGCAGCATATCTCATGCCATTTATATTATAATATCCACCCATAGCCCATGTAGCAGCAGTAGAAAGCATATCACTTATCATATAAGCAGTTTCCTCACTCATGGCTTCTGTGGTAGTAATATCATTTACATATTCTTCTCCGGTTTCTCTATATGTTAATTTTGTAAAAGAGTGAGGTTCGTTATAAACACCCTTGTTTGCAAAAGCAGCATAAGCAGCAGCAAGTGTAACAGGGGATTCTCCATCATATCCACCAATTGCATGTGCTTCATGTAATGTAGTAGCCACTTTAGCATCTACAACATCGTTAGGGTCTTTGTCATTTATACACATTTTTTTCTCTCTTGTGTAACCTTTATCACAAGAATAAATTTCTGGAGTTAATCCTAAATTTGTTACAAATTCAATTATTTGTTTTTTATTGTTTTGTTTAAATGCTTTAAGTGCTGGAATATTTCTTGAACCAGTAAGAGCAACTCTCATTGTTTCAAAACCTTCGTATGCACCATTCCAATTGTTGATAGGATTTCCATCTGTATAAGTGATTGGTTCATCAACAAGAATGTGATATGTACTCCAATTATTATATTCTATAGCAGGACCATAATCAAATAAAGGTTTAGAGGTAGAACCGATTTGTCTTTCTAAATCAGTTGCATAATTCCATTTATCAATTGCATCATTATTTCTATTACCTCCGATAGCAATAACGCTACCATCTTTTACATTAATAACTGAAATACCAGCTTGAACAACATCATTTTCCCAATCGTAGGATTCACCAGTCATTATATTGTTTATATAATCTTGAATATCTGTATCTAGGGTAGTATAAATTTCCATTGAAGTAGTATATGGATTGTGCCCAGTTTTTTCTTCAACTTCTTCAGCAACCATATCTATAAATGCTTGATATTTAGAAATAGTACCACTAACTATAGCACTTTCTTCTTTTGGAATAACAATTTCTTCAACAGTTAATTCTTTAGCTATATTATATTCTTTATCAGTTATATAACCATGCCTTTTCATTAATTTTAAAACAGTTTGTCTTCTTTTTTCTGTTGCCTCTGGATTATTATAAGGATTATATGTACCAGGTGCTTGGAATAAGCCTGCTACCATAGCTGCTTCAGCTAAATTTAATTCTTTAGCACTTTTACCAAAATATGTAAGTGATATTTGTTCAACTCCATAAGAATTACTACCAAGCCAATATGTATTAACATAGAATTCCATTATTTGTTCTTTAGTGTATTTTTTTTCTATCTTAAACAATGAAACATATACGTCTGTAAATTTTCTTATTATACCTTTAATACCTGATGCAGTTTTGTCTTGGCTTATATTATTTTTAGAAACTTGCATTGTTAGAGTAGAAGCTCCACCTGCATCACTTTTTCCTAGTAATTGGTAGAAAGAAGCTTTTAAAAATCTTGCCCAGTCAACACCATTGTGTTCAAAAAATCTAGAATCTTCAGTAGCTACAATTGCATCTACTAATACTTCTGGAATTTCATCGTAAGTTAAAGTAACACGTTTTTCTTCACCTAATTTAGCAATTTCATTTCCTTTGCTGTCATATACAAGAGTAGGTTCTGTTACATACAACATCTCTTCATTAAACTCAGGTGCATTAATAACTATGTAAGCAAAGAATCCTATAACAGCTATTATACCTAATATAAAACATGTAAGAAAAACAAGTAAAATAATTTTAAACACTTTTTTAACTTTATTTTTAGTTTTATTCTTTTTTATTACTTTCTTTTTCATTTCTTTTATTTCACTTCCTTTAGTGTTTGATTTATCAATTTGTTCTGTTTTATGTATTTTTTTATTTTTAATATATTTTAAAATCATCGGTATAAAATATATTAAATTTATAATTACAAAAATTAATAATGATTTTAATATACCTAAAGAAAAAGATGCTACTAAAAGAATCAATAAACTTATAATTATAACAAT
>JAZTXB010000006.1:0-13516 GCA_045636225.1 Bacilli bacterium | reverse complement strand
ATATTCCCCATTTTCACTTTCCGAATAATATATTTCCACATCAAATTGTACATTTTCTATTTTTAGAACTGCTATTTTTTCATTCTTTTCTGGATCATAATATCCCTTTTGTAAAATTGTTATTTTTGGCGTTGATAATTTTTCTACTGGTTTACCACTACTACCTGTTGAATTATTATTAGTACTACTATCAGTTGGATGATTATTTTCTTTATTGTCAGAATTATTATTAATAGGCACTTTTATTTGCTCCCATTTAGCAACTAGTTCTATATTATCATTTGCATCTTGTTCAAAATCAAATATATTTTCATCTATTAACCAACCAACAAAAGCATAACCTTCCTTTTCTGGATTTGATGGTTTTTTTATTTTGTTACCCTTTTCTATTATTTGATTTGGAATAGTTGTTCCACCATTTGTATTGAATTTTACAACTATTAATTCTTCATTTTCTTTTAATTTTTTCCAACTTGCCACTAATTCTATATCTTTTTCTATTCGAGTGTTAAATTCATAACTTTTTCCATCCAATAACCACTCAACAAAGATATACCCCTCTTTCACAGGATCTTGTGGTTTATCAACCTTATCTCCACTAGTTACTTTTTGCTCTAAAAAATTAGAATTATTTCCAGCATTGAATTTAACTATGTATTCCTCTTTTCCTTCACTCTTGAAAACTATACTAATTATAATTATTAATGTTATGACAAAAATACTTATACCACTAATTAGCCACAATTTTTTATTTTTCATAAAATACCCACTTCCTTCAATTTATAAATAAAAAAATTATTTATACACATATTATATCACAGAATTCGTATTTTCGTATATATAAAAATAAAAATTATTTATAATGAGAAAATTATTATGGTGATATTATATGTTTAATATTAAATTATTCAATATAAGAGAAGAAAATGATATGACTCAAAAAGAAATTGCAAATATTTTAGAAGTTAAACAATCTGTATACTCTAGATGGGAAAATAAAGTAGAAATTATCCCACTACCAAAACTAATAAGATTTTGTAATTATTTTAATTTAAGTCTAGATTATATATGCAATCTTTCTGATGCAAAATACATAAACTTAACTAATATAGAAATTAACAAAAAAAATATAGGAAATAACATTATAACTTTTAGAAATAATAATAAAATTTCACAAAAAGATTTAGCTTCATTTTTAAATACTACTCCATCCACTATATGTGCGTATGAAAAAGGAAAAACTTTAATTTTAACTTCATTTGCTTATCAAATATGTAAAAAATATAAAATTTCAATGGATTGGCTTTGTGATAGAACGAAATAAAGACTCAAGATTTTTGATGTGAACCCCATTTAGGAGATATCATTCTTGAGTCTTTTTATATGCAAAGGTATTAATAGATATATACCAATTAGTATCATTCCAAACGATACTAACTGTGCTACTTTTAAATTAAATAACATTAAACTATCTTGTCTTAATGATTCTATAAAAAATCTTATCATTCCATAAGAAATTAAGTATATTGCAGCTATTTGACCTATTTTTATATTTTTTAAATTTCTTATTATCATTATTATTATAAAAATTATTAAACAACCTATAGATTCATACAAAAATGTAGGATGATGATATGCTCCATCTATATACATTCCATCTATTATAAATTGTGGTATTCCTAATTTTTGAAGTGAAAATAATGTTGTCTCTGGTCCATATGCTTCCATATTAAAGAAATTTCCCCATCTACCAATTGCTTGTCCTAATACAAGAGCTGGGGCAAATATATCTAATAATTGCAAAAAAGAAACATTTTTCTTTTTAGAATAAAAATATATTGTAAGTACTCCTGCTATTATACCACCATGTATAGCAAGACCACCCTCCCATATTTTAAATAAATCTAATATATTCTTAGAATAATAATTTAAATTAAATAAACAATAATAAACTCTTGCTCCTAATATACAAAATATCATTATATAAAAACTTAAATCACTTATAAATGTTTGAGATATTCCTTCTTTTTTGCATCTATTTACTATAAAAAAATATCCGATTACAAATGCTATTAGTATTAATACTGAATACCACCTTATTTGTAAAAAGCCTAAATTTATTAATATAGGATTCATCTATTTTTCACCTTTATTATGTTATTTGTAATTACTTTATCCATTATTAAGTTCATTATTGATATAATTATAGATACTATAAGTGGCATTATTATTCCATGTATATCAAAATGTGACATTAATATAAAGTCAGTTATTTTTAATACAAATACATTTATTACTAAATAAAACAAACCTAATGTTAACGCAGTTAGGGGAAGAGTTAACCAAACAATTACAGGTTTAATTGTTTTATTTAATATAAATACTATGATAACAGCTATGAGTCCCCACAATCCATAAAACTCATTATCTACATATATTGTATTTTTAAAAACAAGCGAAACTGCAATTAAAACTAATGCATAACCAATCATTCTAATTAACCAATCTATATATTTACTCATTTTATCACCTACCTACATTATATACCTATTCACTAATTTATTCAAATAGACTTTAAATTTTATTCACTTTTTAATTCAAATAATATATCTCTAAGTTCCATAGCTTTTTCAAAGTCAAGATTTTTTGCAGCCTCTTTCATATCATTTTCTAAACTTAAAATTAATTTAGCTTTATCTTGTTTTGACATATTTTCAGGTTCTTTAATATGCTCTTCTACTTCATTAGAAATAATATCGCTTATTTCTTTTATTATAGTTTTTGGAATTATATTATTTTCTTTATTATATTGTTCTTGGATTTTTCTTCTTCTATCAGTCTCTTTTATAGCAATATCCATAGATTCACTTATTGCATCTGCATACATTATTACTGTTCCATTCGCATTACGAGCCGCTCTGCCAATTGTTTGTATTAAACTTCGTTCACTTCTTAAAAAGCCTTGTTTATCTGCATCCATAATAGCTACTAAACTAACCTCCGGAATATCAAGTCCTTCCCTAAGTAAATTTATTCCTACAATTACATCGTATTTACCTTTTCTTAAATCTCTTATTACTTTTAATCTTTCTAAAGTTTTTACCTCTGAATGTAAATAAGCTACTTTAATATCTAATCCCTTTAAATATTGTGTTAATTCTTCGGCCATTCTTATTGTAAGTGTTGTTATTAATACTTTTTCACCTTTATCTATCCTTTTATTCATCTCAAATATTAAATCATCAATTTGATTTTTAGTTGAATGAACTTCAATAATAGGATCAAGTAATCCAGTAGGCCTTATTATTTGCTCCACTGATTTTGAAGATAATGAAAGTTCATAATCTCCAGGAGTAGCTGAAACATATATTGCTTGATTAACCTTGTTTTCAAATTCATTAAATTTTAAAGGTCTATTATCAAGTGCACTTGGTAATCTAAAACCATAATCAACTAATACTTCTTTTCTAGCTCTATCTCCATTATACATTGCTCTAACTTGAGGAAGTGTAACGTGTGATTCATCAATTATAAGTAAATAATCATCTCCAAAAAAATCCATTAATGTTGTTGGGGTTGCTCCTGCTTCTTTCAAAGCTAAATGCCTAGAATAATTTTCTACTCCTCTACAAAAACCAGTTTCCTCCAACATTTCCATATCGTAATTAGTTCTTTCACTCAATCTTTGATGCTCTAACAATTTATTTTGCGATAAGAAAACAGCAAGTTGGTCATCTAATTCTTTTCTTATATTAGTTATTGCCTTTTCTAGCTTTTCTTCGCTTGTAACAAAATGACTTGCAGGGAATAAAGAAATTGTCCTTTTATTAGCTAATATTCTTCCTGTTATGGGATCAAATTCTTTTAAAGATTCAATTTCATCACCAAATAATTCAATCCTAATACCTTTTGTATGTTGACTTATTGGTATTATATCTATAATATCCCCTTTGGCTCTAAAGGTACCTCTCTTAAAATCAATTTCATTTCTTTCATACAACATTTCTATTAATTTTTCTAGTATTACTTCTCTATCAATGGTATCGCCAATATTTAGAGTTAGCATTTTATTTCTGTATTCTTCAATTTCTCCTATACCATAAATACAAGATACAGAGGCTACTACTATTACATCTCTATTATTTAAAAGTGCGGCAGTAGCCGAATGTCTCAATTCATCTATTTCATCATTTATTGAAGCATCTTTCTCTATATACGTATCAGTTTTAGCAACATATGCTTCCGGTTGATAATAATCATAATAACTAACGAAATATTCTACGTGATTATTTGGAAATAATTCTTTAAGTTCTGAATATAATTGACCTGCTAATGTTTTATTATGCGCTAAAATAAGAGTTGGTTTATTAACCGCTGCTATTACATTAGCCATTGTAAAAGTTTTACCTGAACCAGTAACACCTTTTAAAACTTGATATTTTTCGCCTTTTGTTATACCCTCTACTAAACTTTTTATAGCTTGTGGTTGATCACCTGACGGTTTAAATTTTGACACTAATTGAAACATTATATCACCTCATTATAATTTAAAATAACAAACATTTATTTTAAATTTTAATAATTTGTTAATTTTGTGATTTTATTTTATCATTTTTTTATTTTAATAACAATATATACAAAATTTTATTCAAAATTATTTTTGAAAAATAGATAATATTATTTTTAACTATTTTTTTAAAATTAATAATTTAGAAGTTAATTCATCAAAACTTGTATTATCTGTACACACAATATCAAAATTTCGTTCAAAATGATCTCTATTTTCTTCAATTTTTTGATCTAAAAAGCCAATTTTTAAAGCTCCTTCAATATCTTTTTCTTTAGCCATTCTTATATCTGAAATAGAATCTCCAAACAAAACTATATTAGGTCTATTTTTTAAATGCTCCTTTATTTCAGTAGAAAATTCTATTTGATTTTTATTCATAGAATGAATTATTTGTCCTTGTATTCCTGACACAATACCATCTTTAAATTCAATAAAATTAGAAAAAATAAATATATTATCAAAATCACAATTATTATTTATTAAAAATTGCTTTATAAAATTACCTATTCCTGCTGAAATTATTATTACAGGAACTCCTTTACTTTTCATATTTTCTAAAAATTGTTTAGCACCATCTCTAAATATTAATAATTTAGAATTATTAGATACTTTATTAATAACTGATTCATCTAGTTTATATTTTATCAATAACGAGATGTGTTCGTGCCACCAATCTATCATTAATTCGTTTTTAGTTTTAAAATCTAATTCTTCATTTAACTCTATTGGTCTATAATACTCGAAAAGTTTTTTTCTATCTAATGTATATTCTTTAGATGTAAGACCACTATTTGATAATAATCCCCATGTACTATCACAATGACCTGCAGTTAAAGTTCTATCAAAGTCTGCCAAAACATAAATAGAATTATAATCCCATTTTTCTATTTTTTTTAATACTGATTGCTGAAAATATATCATTTTATCACCTTTTTTCATTAATTATTTTATCATAAATCCTAAAATTTTAATAACAATTTAAAATTTTTATCAATTATAAATAAATATTTGTTTAAAAATTTTCTTTATTTTACATAATATAATATAATCATATAAATATTTACACTTATTTACACGGTTTTACATTTTTTTGTTTATATTTTTTGAATACATATTGTAAATATAATATATATAAAATATAATGAAATTGAGGAGGCGGGAAGTATGCTAAAAAAGTTTAGAATATTATTTGTTATCGCTTCATTAGTCGTTACTTTATCTGTAATGAGCAATACTTATTCAAGATATGTTGCTAGTTCTGAAGGTAATGTAAAAATGGAGTTCGCTAGATGGCAATTATTAGTTAACTCAGCAGACATAACTAATCAAGCAACAACTAACTTTGATTTGAATCCAGTAATTTTAAAAAATGATAATGTTGCTGAAAATAAAGTTGCGCCTTCATCTGAAGGATATTTCGATATTGAAATAAATCCTAAAAATGTTGATGTATCATTTAAATACACAATCGATTTAGGAATGACTGACAGTGTTGATGATTTAATCATTACAAAATATGCAGTTTTACCTGAATCTTACACTGAAGGTAGTGCACTTAATTATACATATTTAAATGGATTAAATACATCTATTTCTCAAGAAATTAAATATGGGGATTCTAAGGTTATGGAAGAAAACAATATTACTTTAGAAGACGGAACCGAAACAACAATAAAATCATTTAAAACTATAAAAATTAGAGTTTTCTTCGAATGGATTGAAGGAACTGTTGAATTTAAAAATGATGATACTGAGGTTGTAGAAAATACAATAGTTGAAACAATGGGAAATGAAGAGGATACTAAAGTTGGTATTGATGCTGCTAACGATGTAAATTCAGAATTCACAATAAATGCAAATATTAGTTTTGAACAAATTATAGCTTAATCTTTCCTTAGCTATATCAATCATAAAACTATATAAAAAGAGGCACAAAAACGTGTCTCTTTTTATATCAAAAAAAAGAAAGTATTTTTTATTTACTTTCTTTATATTATATTATATTAATTCAAATTAATTTTTTCTGCTATTATTACTGGGATTACCTTACAATTAGAATCTTTTGCTTCGGCATATAACTTTGTTTTTTCTTCTTCATTGTCTGTTTTAACAGCGAATGAATCAGCTAAACCAAACTCATTATTAACCCAATAACATTCATTTGAATTAAGATATGTAAATTTATTTGAAAATTCAAAATAACCTGATCCACTTTTAGCTAATTCTATAATATTATCTACCCTATTTTCATATTTTAAATTACCAATAATTAAATTTGAAAACGATGGTCTAACTAATACTGAATTTTGTATATCCTTTGATGTTATCATAAGAATATCTTCGGCAGTTAATAGTCTACTTTCTACATTCCAATTTGTAATTTGAGACTCAAATATTGAAACTATATTATCAAACGTACCATCTGAATATTCTTTTTCCACCTTAGGTAATAGAGTTACATTTGTATCCTGAAGTGTATTATTTACATCAATTAAATTTGTTTTTATGCATGTTTCACTCTCTTCATAACATCGTTTATTTAATGATGTATCATATAGAATCTGATTTCCAATTACATTAGTTCTTATACATGTTCCTTCTTCTTTAAAACAACGCTTATTTAGTGATACATCATATAAAATTTCATTTCCTAATCTGAATCTTATGTCACTTGCTTCTGGGGATTCTATATATTGTTCTGCAATTAACTGTATATCAAGCTTAATTGCTGCTTGTATTTGATATGATTTATCATTTCCTTTTTTCTTTTGTTCTGCTAATTTATATTCATATGCCTGGTTTCCCCAGTCACTATCTCTTTTATCATCTCCAGAATCAAGAGGCCAAGATATTGAAACTTTAAAAATTGTTTCATCTGTTTTGGCAGTTACAAATCTTTTGCTTAAATCTATATTAATATGAAAAGGATATTGGTGAGCTAATATATCTTCTAATTCTTCAGAAAGTAATTTTTCTCCTACGATATAATTGTCTTCTGGTTTGTCAAGAATTCTTGCTCTTTCAATTTGATATTTAACTTGTGCATTACTATCTCCAAGATTTTTAATACTTATTTCTTCAACTATTGGTTCCATGCCTGGATATATATCGTCTAATGAAATAACTATATCATTGGATACTTTCTTTCCATCTTGCTCTAATTCTATATACCAAGCTTTTACATCTACTTCAGTTTTAACTGTCGATAAACCACTATAAACAAACCAAGCAAGCGTTAATGATATAAATGAAACTACGACAAAAAACAACGATAACAAATTTAAACGTATATACAATTTTGCCCTTTTTTTCATTATATCACCCAACAATCTTTTTTTTAATTTATTCTTTATCTTCTTTTTTAGATTTTATTTTTTTTCTTTCTTCGTATTCTTTTCTTCTTTTTTCTTCATTTTCAAGAAGAGAACAAAGCATTTCTGAACCTATAATAAATAATATTGGAACTATTATAAATAAGAAGAAGCCTACTTGCGTTCCTACAATTTTATAAACTAAAGTTAATAAAAATGATTTATGAATTACAACTCCATATAATTGGTCTTCTACTACGATCGGATCTTCTACTAAATTAGCGTCTCCTTTTGTCCTATAGTAATACTTACCATCTGCTCTTTTTTCTACATTTACAACTCTATGTGTTATAACTTTTCCACTAAAGTTATTAGCAGTTCCTAAATAACTTACTATATCCCCTTCTTTTATTTTTGAAGGTTCTACTTCTTTAGCAACCAATACATCTCCTATATCATATACTGGAAGCATACTTTGCGATACAACAGTAAATAATCTAAAATTAAATAATGCTATTTTATTATCACTGAAACGTTGTAAACACACTACAAGTATAAAAGCGGCTAAAGCCATTCCTACAATTACACGAAGTATAATTAATAAAATTTTTGCAATCTTTTTTATTGTTTTTTTCATCTTATCACCTACAAATAATTTTGTGTACTTTCGAGATATTCATCCATTACACTCATGAATTTTTTCTTAACATCATTTTTTCCTATTACTTTTTTATTTCTCTCTTTTTTTATTTCTTTGGCTACTAGTTCAAGTATTTGTTCATCTGTTATTTTTACACCGCAATTTAATAGTAAAGAAACAGCTCTCTGAACTTGTTGTTTTAACATAACAACAGCATATTTAGATAACTTATCTTTTTGCTCTCTTTTTGATTGCGAAATAGAATCAAGAACAAAATATTGAGTTAAAAAAGTATCATCCAAAATTTCTTTCAGTGTATTAGTACCACTTGTATCTAATCCTTCTTTTGTATCATCTTGATCATTCAATCCATACGCATATAAAAATTCCCACAATCTTGTTGCAACTTGAAAATTTGGATTTTTTAAAATTAAATTTGTTTTCTTTATTGGTGGAATAACAAATGATGCTCTAGCTTTTATTAAATTTTTAATAAACTCACTTCTATTCCAGTAAGTCAAATATTGTTTTATTTTTTTTATTCTCTCTTTTATTTCTTTTATTCTTTCTTGCGTTTCTTTATCATTTCCAAGTTTTGTAACCTCTTTTGAGTCAATACTAAGTTCTACATTTATCCTTTCGCCATTTATAACTGTAGAAGCTGCATATTGTAATTTTTTGTTATTATCATTTTTTAAATCTTTTAATGCTTCTTCTTGCTTAGCAATAAATCTTGTAAGCATATCTATTAATGTAAAAACAAATCTATTTTCATACGTGTTATACGATTCTTCGCTTCTTACCTCTAATATTTTTGAAGGTTGAACATCTTTAGTTGTATCATCTATTTTCTCTATAAAATGAGTATTTCTTGCCAAATTTTTAATGCTTGCAACTGTAATTTTTTTTGCTCGTTCAACTTTGACAACCTCTTCCTCATTTACTAATATAACTCTTGGAGCTCTTACGATATTATCAAGATAAATCAAGGCAAATTCTACTTCATTTAACCAATCAAAATTACTTTCATTAGCAGAAAATTCAGATTTAAAATGCATATCTGAATTAATGTTTTTAATAAATTTTTCACTTCTATCACTAGCATAATGATCTTCTGATAAAGTTGTAATTTTAGCCATTATTTATCACTCCCTAAATTGATTTTTTTATTCTTTCGACATAAGCAATACATTCTTTCATTGTTCTCTTACCAAAATTTTTATTTAGGTAAGAAATAAAAGGATCTAATTCATCTCTTATGAACGATATATTTAATTGCTCAAATTTTCTAAATATTTTTTTAGCTATAAAGTAATCTATTCCTGCTAATTCTTCCCCACCACATGCAACATATACAGGAACGAATGTATTTAACTGTTTCATAATACGATTACCAAATGAAATTCTAAAATGCGTTATTACATAATCATCAAGTTCTTTTACTTTATCTAAATTTTCTTTAGATACAGGATGTTCTTTCATTGCTTGAGCAAATAATGACTCAAGATAACTAGAATTAATATTCATAGATTCTTGATCTCTACATTCATAAGGGTCAATTTTAGTATCTATATCAATTGGCATAGCACGATCATAAACCTTATCTGTAACCATGTATGTTGAGTCGTCGTTATTGATTGTTCCTATATACCAAAGATTTCCAGGCAATCTTAATTTACCTCTTACTATTTTTTTAGGATCATCTGGCCATCCACTTGTAACTAATTCAATGTTCCATTCATCCCTTGCAGGAATCTCTAATACTGATAGCATTTCTGCAAAATAATACTCAACACGTGCTATATTCATTTCGTCTAGAATTATAGTGTGAATATCATCATCAAATGAAGCTGTATATAATTCTGCTAAAACTTCTGTCTCTGTAAATTTCTTTGTAAATTCATTGAAATATCCAAGTAACTCTGTTTTATCCTTCCAAGAAGGTTGTACAGATGCAACACAAGAATCCTTTTTTACAAATTTTCCCCAAGCATATGCTAAAGATGTTTTTCCTGTTCCTGAAATACCTTGTAAAATTATTAATTTACCACAAGCTAATCCTGCGAAAAATGGTCTTAAAAGTGTAGCATCATAATATAGTTTTAATCTGCTAGCTGAGAAACATCTAAAATTGTCTAATAATTCCTCTAAAGTAAAATTATTTTCATAATTTTTTAGTTTATAATTTTTATAATCTTCATCGATTTGTACTAATTTAGGGAATCTTATATTTCCAGCATTTTCTAAATCTTCTTCAGATTTTTCTTCACTTTCTTCTGGTATCTCTTCTTCATTAGACTCTCCAGGTTTTAAACCTAATTGAGAAACCTTCATTGCCATTATTTCATCTTTTTCTTTCATTAACTTTTGGACTTGCTCATGCAAATCTGCTATTTCTTCCATTAAATCATCATGATTTGCTTTTCTATTTCTTAAAATTTTTCTAATTCCTAATACCAATAAAATTATTATTAAAGCAAGAACTATTACTAAAAATAATATTGAAATTCCAACAAAAATCCATTCCGCACCTTTAAAGCTTCCTTTATAATTATTAATTAATAAGCCGTATTCTCCTATATTGAACATTTCTATAAATCCAGTATAGATTCCCTTAATAATTGTCCATATTCCCTCAAAAAATATTGAAATAAATTCATAAAAAAATCTTAAAAACGTATTCATTCTTCTTCACCACCAAAATCACCTATTTTTTCACTTATATTTTCATAAACTATTTTTTCTGCAACATCTTCAGGAAGATTTGCTGCTATCTTTATTATATTTGGCATATTTTTATCTACATATATATATTCTACCAAAGACATTGCTGTATAATTTTTTTGTTCAAAATCAAGTTCATTTTTTACTCCAAGAGCAAATTTATATCCAGCTTTTTTTAGTTTTCTTATCAACACCTTATTCTCCATCAAGCAACTAATACTCAACACGATTATAACACTCTCTTTTGCATGTTCATCTTCTATCATACTTAGCATTTTTTCTAACTTAGTTGTTTTAGAATATAACGACTCAGGAAAATGAATTACATACTTATTTTCAAAATCAGAAACAATCATATCTTTTATTAAATTTATAGACAATAAGTTTAATAATATTATTAATTTGTTTTCAGCAATTACTCCCTCACTATATGTTTTATCTATAATGTAGTCACTATATAATTTACCGAATGTTATATTATGTTCAAGACTCAAACCATACATTTTCTTATTTGTTTTAAATTTATTCACTTCCAATTTAAACATATTAGTTTCAAATTTTTTGCACAAATATTCAACAATTCCAACATAATTTCTTTGAATCTTTAATATTTCAGTAATTGCTGTTTTAATAGAATTACTATCCTTATAAAAATTAACTAATTCATTTTTATAATATTCTTCTTTTGCTTTTTTATCTGATATTGATATATTGGCTTGTTCTAAACTTGCAATTACCATAAATATAGTTAAAAATCTATCTACTTTTTCAGAATATTTAACATCGCTACCTTTATATCTCTTTTTCAATATCAAAGCAGCTTTTTCCATATATTTTTCTATTTTATTTAATTGTTTTTTTGTACTTGAAACATCAAGGTCTCCATAGTAATTATAATACTTTGAATCAATATAACTACTCATTAATTTATTTTTTATTGTTGGCTCATTTACAAGTGTTTTTCCATCATTATCCAAAACATTTATTATCTCATTTATTTCATCTACTTTAACGGAAATAAATTTTTCAATAATATTTTTACTCTTTTTTCCAGTTTCAAGTAACTCTAGTTTTAATTTACTAGGAGGCTCTATTATTTCTTCCTCTTCTACTTTTTCTTCTTTTCTTATCTCAATAGCAGGTTCTTCTTCAATTTCATTTTTTGCTATTTCAAGAAATGTTTCATCTAACTCTGATGCATCTACTGGAATATATGAAGAAATTTCCTCAAACATCTCATTTAATTCCTCTTCTGTCTTAGATTCAAGTTCATCATCTTGTATTTTAGCTATTTCCGTAAAATTATTATTTTCTTCTACTTTTTCTTTTTCTAATTGAGCTTTCTTGTTTTTTAATTCTTTAAGCAGCTCTATTTCTTTATGATTTTTTTCAGTTTTATCTGTTTTTTGTTTCTTTTTTGATTTTTTTTCTTGAACATCTATTCGCTCATCAAAAGAAAGTTTTTCTTGTATATTTTTATTATTGTCGATTTGTTCTAATTTGGCTTCTTTTTTATTTTTTTTAAAAACATAACTCCATATTAATATTGTTATTATTAATGTTACCAAAACAAAAGGGTTAAAAATAGTTTTTTTTAATATTCCAAAATGCGGCAATATTTTTACTACTTCCCCAACAATTTGTTTTTTATCTATTGGATCATCTTTAGAGTTATTAGCATCACCTTTTGTTATAAAAGTATCATTGTATACCCCAATAACCCTGTGAGTAATAAATTCACCATCCTGTTTATACGTAATAATATCTTCTAACTGAATATTTTGTGTCGATTTAACCAATATCCAATCTCCTGGATTAATCTCTGGCTTCATACTGCCTGTTTGAACTTCAAAAATAGAATATCCAAAAAGATCAGAATAATCTTTACCCAAAACACTTACTTGAATATTATTATAAATTGAAAATAATAAGATTATCCCAAAAACAATTATAAAAATATTCAAAACTTTATTTATAATTTTTTCATATAATCTATTTTTTCTCATTTCCATACTAATCATCCACTTCTATTCTTTTAGACACTTATTATTATATAAAATATTTTATCATATTTAACATTTTTTTTCAACCAAAATGCATAAAAAAAAGATTAAAAACTTTTTGTTTTTAAGGTTCTATAATAAATAGTGTTGGTGAAAACTTGACACTATTTTTAAATTTATTAAAAAAGAGTCATTTCAGAAACTTTATGATACAATGTGATTGGATAAAAAATACATTGAAAGGATCTGATTAAATGACTCATACTGA
>JAZTXB010000005.1:0-7441 GCA_045636225.1 Bacilli bacterium | reverse complement strand
AGAACTAGCTGGTAATATAACAACTACATCACTTGTATTAATTCCTAATCAAATTAGTGATAAAGACAAGGTGGCTAAAGATTTAAGTGAAATATTAAGTGTTAGTTATGAAGAAATGTATAAACATGTATCTAAAAAAACATCTATAGAAAGAGTTCATCCAGAAGGAAGAAATTTAAGTTATGATATAGCTGATAAAATAAATAGTTTAGATTATGATGGAGTATATCTTGTTAAAGAAGCAAAAAGAAATTATCCATATGATACAATGCTATCTCATAGTATAGGATTCGTTGGAATAGATAATCAAGGCTTAAGTGGATTAGAACTTATTTATGATAATTATCTAACTGGTAGTGATGGTTCTATAAAATATTTTAGTGACGCTAAAGGTAATAGTTTATCTATGTCACAAATATATGAACAACCGCAAAGTGGAGTAAATATAACTCTTACAATTAATTATGAACTTCAAGTAGCTTTAGAGCGTGAGCTTGATAATGCTGTAAGTGAGTATAATCCAGATGGAGCACTTGGAATTGCTATGAATCCAAATACTGGAGAGATACTTGCCCTTGCTTCTAGGCCAACTTTTAGTCCTAGTAATTATCAAAATTATACAGTAGAAGAAATAAATAGAAATCTTCCTATATGGATGACATATGAACCAGGAAGTACTTTCAAGATAATCACTCTTGCTAGTGCACTTGAAGAAAAGTTGGTTGACTTAGAAAAAGATAATTACTCAGATAGTGGAGCAGTTATAGTTGGAGGAGCTACCTTACACTGCTGGAAACATGGTGGACATGGTAATCAAACTTATCTTCAAGTAGTAGAAAATTCTTGTAATCCAGGCTTTGTAAATTTGGGACTTAAACTTGGTAAAGAAAAGTTATTTAATTATATAGATTTATTTGGATTTGGTAAAAAAACAGGAGTAGATTTAAATGGAGAATCTAGTGGTATTATGTTTAATATAGAAAAAATAGGTGATTTGGAACTTGCTACTACTGCATTTGGTCAAGGAGTAAGTGTTACTCCCTTGCAACAAATAACAGCAGTATCAGCAGCAATTAATGGAGGAAATCTTTATAAACCATATATAGTAAAAAACTTAAGTGAACCAGAAACTAATAGTGTAATAGTTGAAAATAAACCTACAATAGTTAGAAAAGTAATAAGTGAAGATACAAGTAATAAAGTAAAATATGCTTTAGAGAGTGTAGTTGCTAGAGGTACTGGTCATAATGCTTATATTGGGGGATATAGAGTAGGAGGTAAAACAGGTACTGCTCAAAAAGCAGTAAATGGAGCTTATTTAAGTGGTAATTATATAACTAGTTTTATAGGTTTTTTACCTGCAGATGATCCACAGGTGGTTATTTACATAGCTGTTGATAATGCAAAAGGAGTAACACAATATGGAGGTACTGTTGCTGCTCCTATAGCTAAAAACTTTCTACTAAGTGCAATAGATGTACTTGGTATAGAAAAAAGAGAAAATGAACTTGAAAGAGAATATCTTTATACAGATAAGCAATATGCAATAGTTCCTAGTGTAGTTGGAATGAGTGTTAAAGAAGCAGTGAAAGAACTAAAAAGATTCAAAGTAGAATATAGTGGCAATGGTGATGTAGTTACATATCAATCTCCAAGCGCAGGAGAAAGTATATATGAGGGAGAAACAATAAGATTGTTGCTTACTGAATAATTAATAAATTATATGTAGTTTGTGAGGTTATATTAGATAATTATAAGTTGATTATTAAATTAAAAATACAAAATACAGACTAAAATGAGTTGATTTTAGTCTTTTTTGTGATATAATTAAAAAAATAGAGGAGTGTGTTTATGAAAAAAATAATTTTAAATGTAATTTGTAGCGTTTTATTAATTAGCTTGGTAGCGGGATGTGGAAATAATATAGTAAATAGGGATGAAGTACAAAATAATAAAAATGAACAAGAAGAAATTATATATGAGGGTAAATGGGGGACTTCGTCGCCAATAAAATTTAAAGATAATGAATATGGATTAATAGAAATAGTTGGTTATGGTGATTGTTCATACAAAATTAACGATTCCTCTTTAATCAATAATGAATACGTTGAAGATGATATTTTTAATTCATTAAGAAGCGCATTTTCATATGTAATACCACAATTTAGTAACGATTTTTATTCACTTATGTATTCAAAAGAACAATTAGAAAAAGAAATGTTAAAAACATCAAATGAAATTGTGACTGAAGGGGTAGAAATTATAAGTGTTAATATTTTAGCAATAAATTTAACAGAAGATTCTAAAAAAATAGTAGATCAACAAAACGATTATAATTAAAAATATAATAAAAAAATAAAATAAAGTATGTACCCAAAAGGTAGGTACTTTTTAAATAATTACACTTGCTAGTGCGCTTGAAGAAAAACTGGTTGACTTAGAAAAAGATAATTATTCTGATAGTGGAGCAGTTACCGTAGGGGGAGCTACACTTCATTGCTGGAAAGCAGGTGGTTATGGTAGTCAGTCTTATCTTGAGGTAGTTGAAAACTCTTGTAACCCATGATTTGTTAATTTAGGTTTAAAACTAGGTAAGGAGACTTTGTTTAATTATATAGCTTTATTTGGTTTTGGTAAAAAAACTGGAGTGGATTTAAATGGAGAATCTACGGGTATTATATTTAATATGGATAAAATATGCGATTTAGAGCTTGCTACTACTGCTTTTGGCCAAGGAACAAGTATAACGCCTATACAACAAAGAGTCTTATAAATGATACCCTTATAATAAATAGAGGAAGTATTAGTAAAAATACTAAAAAGTATGATGTAGAGTATGAATTTAGGTGTTTGGTGAATATAATATAAAAATGATTAATTAATTTAGAAAAAATGTAAAACAGTATTGACAAACAAAAAAAAGAAGAGTAAAATCTAATTTAATATTTTTAACTTGGATGAGGGAGGAATATTATGATTAATTGCTTTAATATAAAAAAATCAGTAATTAAATCAAAATCAAATGTTATTTGCGGGCTTTTCTGCTGCAATACTTTAATACGCCTTTCTTGCCCAATAAAAGAGATGAAAAGTGATAGTGTTAGGTTTTAATGACCTCTACTGCTGTCGCCTTTCATCTCTTTTTCTGTATAAAAATATATAGTAGGAGGTGTTTATGAATATTACTATTGATGATTTATTAAATCATGTAAAAACTTATAATCCAGAAGAAATAGAGATTATAAAAAAAGCATATAATTATGCTGATTATCTACATGAAGGACAAAAAAGACAAAGTGGAGAGCCATATATAATTCATCCTTTAAATGTTGCATATATATTATCTGAAATGCATGCTGATAGGGATACTATATGTGCAGCGCTATTACACGATACACTTGAGGATACAAAAGCAACTAAAGAAGAAATTGCAGAGCTTTTTAATAAAGATATAGCTAATTTAGTAGATGGAGTTACTAAGATAAGCAAAATGAATTTTTCAAGTAAAGCAGAACAAAATTTAGCTAATACTAGAAAAATAATTACAGGTCTTACGGAAGATGTTAGAATAATAATTATAAAACTTGCTGATAGATTACACAACATGAGGACACTAGGATTTAAAAGTGAGTTTAAACAAAAAGAAAATTCGCTAGAAACAATGGAAATATTTGTACCACTTGCTTATTATATAGGTGCTTATAGAATAAAGAGTGAATTAGAAGATATTTCATTTGGTTATTTATATCCTAAAGAATATAAGGATATTGAAGAAAGATTAAATAATAAAAAGATAGAAAATGAATCTTGCTTGAATGAGATGTTATTAAATATTGAGGAAATTTTAAACAATGAATCAATACCACATGAAATAAAGGTTAGAACTAAAAATATATATGGTATTTATAAAAGACTTGACAGTGGACATAAGAAAATATATGATATACATGATTTATTATCATTGAAAATTATGGTAGATGATATAAAAAATTGTTATATAACACTAGGCCTTATACATGATAAGTATCATCCTATAAATGATAGGTTTAAAGATTATATATGTAATCCTAAAACAAACTTATATAGATCATTACATTCTACGGTATTTGGACCTAATGAAAAGTTAGTACAAACACAAATAAGAACATTTGATATGGATAAAGTTGCATCCTTTGGTCTTACTGCTCACTGGGATATAAATAAAGGTGATGCTAGATATACAATGCAAGAGGAGTTAAGAAAAAAATCACAAATGTTTAAATCTTTATCAGATGTAAATATAATGTTTAGAGATAATCAGGATTTTGTATCTCAAGTAAAAGGTGAATTGTTTTCAGACAAAATATATGTTTATCTACCAAATTTAAATGGCGAAGTAATAGAAATACCAAAGGGAGCAAATATAGTAGATTTAGCTTGTTATATGGATTTAGAAAATATATTAATAGGTGCTAAGGTAAATGATGAAATAGTACCTATAGATCATATTCTAGAGAATAAAGATAGGGTAATAGTATTAACGGATGATTTAGCATATGGAAATAGAAAAGATTTAATAAAGAGTGCTAATACAGAATATGCTAAAACAAAAATGAAAGGTTTGAATAGAATTTAAATAGAAAGAGGGAAAAATATGCAAACATTTATATATGTAAATAAAAAGAAAAATATTAATAATCAAGAATTTGAAGTAGTTGAAACTAAAGGGAAGGGACATCCTGATAATATTTGTGATACATTAGCCGAAAAAATTTCTGCTAATTATTCAAAATATTGTTTAGAGCATTATGGCGTTATATTACGCCATATGATTGATAAGTTATCAATTTTAGGAGGAGGTTCCAAAGTACAATTTGGTGGTGGAGAAATGAAATCTCCTATTAGAATATTAGTAAATGGAAGATTTACTGATAGATATAAAAAAGAAAAAATAAATTATATGAATATTGTTTCTAAAACTATTAAGGATTATTTTAAGGATTTATTTCCTTTATTAGATGTAGATAATTATTTAGTAATCGTAGATAATACACATCATAATGAAGGACCTGGTGTTGTATATAATGAAGATGATACAACAAAAAATGAAAGAATAAAATTTTTTGAAGCTGTTGACGATAGTGATGCACAAAGACATAATAATCATAATAGATGTAATGATACGTCAACTACAGTTAGTTATTATCCAATGAGTAAATTAGAACAAACTGTATTAAATATAGAACAATTACTTAATTCATCACACTATAAAGAAACTAACCCTTGGGTAGGAAATGATATTAAAGTAATGGGAATTAGAAAGGGAAATAAAGTAGAAATAACAAGCTGTATCCCATTGATTTCAAAGTATGTGGGAAACTTAGACGATTATAAAAATAAATTAAATAATCTAAAAAAAGAAGTTGAAAAAGAAACAAAAAAATTATTTAGAAACAATGAAATTGTAATATATCTAAATACTAGAGATAATTATGATAATAATGATTTATATATGACTTTAATAGGTAGTGCAGTAGAAAGTGGAGATGAAGGCGCTGTTGGTAGAGGAAATAGATCAAGAGGGGTAATTCCATTTAGTAGAAATTTTAGTATGGAAGCTGCTTGTGGTAAAAATCCAGTTTATCATACAGGTAAGTTATTTACAGCTATTGGAGATTGTATTAGTCAACAAATATATGAAAAATATAATGTTGAAAATGTTGTATATTGTACTTCTAAAATGGGGGATAAAATTGAAAATCCATGGAATATTAGTGTAGAACTTAGTAAAAAATTACCAGAAGAAGATATTAAAGATATTGATAATATGGTAAATGAGATTATAAAAAATCATAAAAAAATAACTAATGAAATTATTAATAACAATATCAAATTAAATAGTTATTAAGAGGGGTTATATGAAAAACATTTTATTTGATTGTAATAGATTAAAGGAATTTTTTAAAGAAAGAAATTACACTTGTGTAAAGCCATATCCAATTGTTAATAATAATGATACAGTGTTTATTTCAGCTGGAATTCAACCTTTATTACGTAGTTATAGAGACAAAAAAATAAAAGATTTTGAAAAATTATACGTGGCACAACCGGTAATAAGAACTCAATATTCAAATTCAGTAGAGGAAGGCTCATCGATTGCTTTTACAAATTTAACAACATCTTCGTTTAATCATTCTGAAGAAGAACATTTTAAAATGGTTAAACATTGGTATGAATTATTATATGAAATTGGAATGAGTAAGAATGATATTACATCTAGTTCAGATATTTATGAAACTAAATGGGGAGATTTAGAATTATGTGGGAAAAGAACTTTTCACTATTATAAAGATGTTGAAATAGGTGATACTACTTTTTTTACGAAAATAGTTGATAATAAATCAAGAACAATTGCAGATTCTATGAGTGATTTGGGATTTGGATTAGAGAGATTGAGATGGTTGACAAATGGCAATTCATATTATGATTTATATAGTGATAGTCAAGAGTTAGACATTAAATTAAAAGCCTGTTTGTCTGTTATAGCACTCTTAGCAGTTAACCATATTAAACCATCAAATAAAAACTCAGGGTATAGAGCAAGAATGTTTTCTAAAAAATTAGTTAATTTATTAGGGGGAAGAAATTTAAATTTAATAGAGGAAAAATATTTAGATGAATGTATTGAATATTGGAAAGAGTGGCAAGAACAATTAAATTTTCAAGATAAGCAAATGATAATTGACGAATTTATAAGAAATGGCAATAGATATATTCTTGATCAATTATCTAATCAAGGTTTTAATAATTTATCGGGAATTAATATAAATATTTCTAGAGCTGAATTTGAAAAAAAATTAATTGGTTCGGGTGTTGATATGGAAAAGATAAAAAAATTAGTAAGGTAGGTGTATATGAAATTATTTTTATGTGGTGGTGGATCAGGAAAGCAAATTATGTTTGCTTTAAATAAATTTTCTTCATTATTAGATAAAACTAAACCTATTTTATACATTCCGCTTGCTTTTGAAAATAATGACTATGATAGTTGTAGTAAGTGGTTTGAAGAAGAAATTAAATTTATGGGATTAACTAGTTTTGAAATGGTTAGATCTTCAAAAGAATTGTCAAAAAAGGATTTTAATAAGTACTGTGCTTTATTTATAGGTGGAGGAAATACTTATAAACTTTTAAAAGAACTTAAAGAAAATAATAATTTTGAAAAAATAGATAAGTATTTAAAAAATGATGGAATTATATTTGGTGGTAGTGCAGGAGCAATAATCTTTGGTAAAGATATTAATAGTTGTTTATTAGATGATAATAATATTGTTGATTTAGAGGATTGTTCAGGCTTTAATTATTTAAATAATTATTCTATACTATGCCATTTAAATGATAATAATTTTAAAAAAAATAATAAATATTTAATGGATTATTCTATTAAAAACAAAACAATATA
>JAZTXB010000004.1:0-1911 GCA_045636225.1 Bacilli bacterium | reverse complement strand
AATCAATATTATAAATAAAGAAATTTTAAGTTTATTAAATTTATCACATATTTTAAATAACAATATAAAACCTGTAATAGCTACTAAAATTACTGACATTGTAGATGATATCTCACTATTTAAATTAAATATTTTAGATAATATTATTACGCTAAGTATATTAATTACAATAGTAAGACCTCCAGGAAGTGATTTCTTTAGAATATTAAACAAGAAATTACCTTTTACCATATTATGATTTGGTTCAAGAGCAAGTACAAATGCTGGAATTCCTATTGTAATAGTACTTACTAAACTAAGTTGAATTGGTTCAAAAGGATAATCTACGGATATAAATAAAAATAATATTGCAAGTAATGTTGCATAAATAGTTTTAGTTAAAAATAAACTTGCAGACCTTTCTATATTATTTATAGTTCTTCTTCCTTCTTCTATTATTTTAGGAATAGCTTCAAAATTAGAATCTAAAAGTACAATTTCAGATATATTTCTAGCAGCATCTGCTCCACTTGCCATAGCAATACTACAATCCGATTCTTTAAGAGCTAAAACATCATTTACACCATCACCAGTCATAGCAACTGTTCTACCATTATTTTTTAAAGCTTTTATTAAATCTCTTTTTTGACTTGGACTAACACGACAAAATATATTATAGTTTTCTACTATTTGATGATTCATGTTAGTTTTATTTTGAGACATATCAATACATTTTATATTCTTAAAACCTAATCTTTTAGCAATACGAGTTATTACATTTTCATTATCACCACTTATTATTTTTATATCTACATCTTGATCTCTTAAATAATCTAATGTTTCTTTAGCACTCTTTCTTATTTTATCTTTTAAAAGTATTAATGCTATATTTTCTTTTTCAGTTTTTAAAAGTACTAATCTATAATCAGAATATTCTTCTATTAGTTTTTTCATTTTTGTACTTGTATCTAATATATCAGGAGCACCTAATATATACTTTCCTTCTTTAAAAGTAGCACTTGAGTATTTTCTATCAGAAGAAAACGGTTCATGAGATATAAAATCATAATCAACTTCGTTTGTAAATCTTTTACTTATGGCAGACATAGTAGGATTATCATCTCTAAAAACCATTCCAACCGCACTTAATATATTTTCATATTTATATTTTTTATTAAGTACTACTACATCTTCTACTTCCATTACACCTTCTGTAAGAGTACCTGTTTTATCTAAACAAATAGTATCTACTCTAGCAAGTGTTTCTATTGAGTATAATTGCCCAACTAATACATGTCTTTTAGATAGTCTAACTACACTTACAGCAAGTACAGTACTAGTTAAAAGAACTAATCCTTCTGGAATCATACCTACTAAAGCAGCTACTGTATTAATAACCGCATCAGTCATATTTTTATCCATATTATATTGTTTAAAGAAAAGTATAATACCTACAGGAACTATTATTATAGACATTAGTTTTAATATTTTATTTAATGTATTCATTATTTCTGAGTTAACTTTTTTTATATATTTAGCTTCTTTAGTTATTTTAGCTGAATAACTATCAAATCCAATTCTTTCTATCCTACAAGTACAATTACCAGATATTATAAAACTACCAGAGTATAGGTAATCTCCTTCTTTTTTTACAATAGCATTCTCTTCTCCACTAATTAATGATTCATTTACTTCTACCATTCCATCTTTAATAACACTATCAGCTATTATTTGACTTCCTCTTTTATACTTTATAATATCATCAAGTACTACCTCTTTTATATTTATTATTTTGTTTTTACCATCTCTTATTACACTAGCTGTTTTACTATTTATTATAGATAATTTATCTATAGCTATCTTAGTTCTTATTTCCTGCACAATACTTATTAAAATAATACATACAACTACACCTAAAAACAATAAATTTTT
>JAZTXB010000003.1:0-1602 GCA_045636225.1 Bacilli bacterium | reverse complement strand
TACAAATATAAATTTTAATTCTTTTTCCATTCTCTTTTCTCCTTTCTAAATTTCAATTCCTAGTAATGCTAGTATTATAAAAACTATTACTGGACTAAATAATACTAGTAAACATTGAATGATCTCTTTTAGATTCTCTTTAAATTTCTTTTTCATTTGTTAGCTCCTCTCTTTATTCTGGGTTAAGTATATATTTAAAATTTACAAAAGTCAATACATTTTTTGAAAAAATTTTAAAAAATTTTTTCAATTTTGTTATGTTAACTAATTATGTTTGACAATGATTTTTATTATTGTTATAATAATCTCAAGAAGGATCTATTATTTTAATATGTTACAGTTAGTTATATACCAGCTATGATGAATAGTTTAACTAATGTTTTGGAGTGGTTTCCAGTATATTGATTAATAGTAATCCTCTTATATTATTAGTTAAGGGAGGTAATTAAGATTTTATGTTTTATTCTTATTCAAGAATATTGTCTTATAATGCCTTCCTTAATTTTTTAATCGGTGAGCGTGGAGTTGGTAAAACATATGGAGCCGTCAAATTTGTTACAAAAGAATTTATTAAGAAAGGCCATCAGTTCGTATATCTTAGAAGATATAAATCAGACTTGAAAAAATCAACGCCAACATTTTTCAATAGTTTGGTAACGAACAATGAGTTTCCAGATCATAAGTTAGAAACTAAAGGTAATTCTTTTTATATTGACGAGAACTTAGCAGGTTATGCTATTACTTTATCAACAGCTCAAGATCTAAAGTCTGCGAACTTTGACAAAGTTAAATATATTATATTTGATGAGTTCATTATTGATGAAGGTGTTAAAAAGTATTATCTATCTAATGAAGTAGAAGTATTTTTAAATATTCTAGAAACTATTGCTAGAACTAGAGATATCAGAGTTTTTCTTTTAGGTAACGCTGGTAATTTAATAACGAACCCTTATTTTTTGTACTTTGGATTGACTATTCCAACTCAATCTGATATTAGAACTTTCAAAAATGGCCTTATTCTTCTTCAATATATGAAGAATATGGAATATAGAGAAATGAAAAAGCAGACTAAACTTGGCCAGTTAGTCGCTGGAACTAATTACGAAAAATACGCAATAGATAATCAAGATACTAAGATTAATAATAGTTTTATTGAAAAGAAAAAAGGATCTAGTAAGTTTAGCTTTGGAATTATTTATCAGGGCGTAATCTTTGGCGTGTGGTTTGATTATATTGAAGGCAAGATATATGTTAGCAATGATTATTATAAGAATTCTTTAAATCTTTTTGCTTTAACTAATCAGGATCATAACGAAAACACTATGCTTATGAAATCTATTAATAAATATAACTGTTGGAAGAAGTTTATTGAAAATTATGAGATAGGTAACGTCCGCTTCGAATCACAAGAGATTAAAGCAGTCTTTACTGAAATAATAAATAAGATAGTTATTCATAAATAGCCCCACTCGCAAAACTGACGTTTAGCTTCGTGAGAAGCGCGACAAAATGAGGAGCGTTTAACACTTCCCAACTAAAACACAAGAGACAATAGTTAGGCACCGAACTAATCACATACATAAGTTAGGTACCTAACAATAA
>JAZTXB010000002.1:0-1655 GCA_045636225.1 Bacilli bacterium | reverse complement strand
TAAAAATCAAGATAATATTATCTGGAAGTGGTGTGGCGATGAAATTCCAGAACCAAATTTAAGATATGATGGAATTATAATGAAGGATGATAAAATAATTGAAAAAGTAGAAGTAACTTGTCCTTTACATTGTCAAGAGGATATAATTGCTGGTAATTCTTTAAATGTAATGATACAATTGATGTGAAACAAATCTATATAAAAAAAGTGATTCAAGTTGTATAATTAAGTTGACCAAAACAAATTATATCGAAAGGACTTGAATCACTATGAATATTATATATGAAAACGAAAGAAAAATCGAGAGTTATTTACCTCATGAATTAAATACAAGATATTATGCAGTTTTATCATACAGAAATGGAAATAAAGCTACTTATGTTTGTCGCAAATATCATATATCTAAATCTTCTCTTTCTAGATGGAACAGAAGATTTGATGGTACTAAAGAATCTTTAATTGATAAATCTCATAGGCCTATTACTCCACATCCAAATTCTCATACTGAATTAGAATTAAAGTGGATTAATAATTATATAAGAAGAAATCCTCATATTACTTTATGTGAATTATGGTATAAATTAAAATTAAATAAAGGATATACTAGACATCCTGTTAGTTTATATAGAGTTCTAAAAAGAATCGGCTATTATAATGAAATTAATATTAAAAACACCTCTAAATATAAACCTAAAATGTATGATACTCCTAAAGAATTAGGTAAAAAATGGCAGATAGACGTTAAATTTGTTCCTAAAGAATGTAAATCTAAAAACCTTCCTTTTGACAAAAAATATTATCAATATACTTGTATTGATGAAGCCTCAAGAGAAAGATTTATATATCATTATGAGGAACATACTCCAGCTAATACTGTTGATTTTGTTTATAGATGTTTCTTATTTTATGAATATAAACCTGAAGAAATTCAAACTGATAATGGAACAGAATTTTCTTGGAACCAACAAAAAATGAAAGTTATTCATCCTTTAGACAATCTTTGTATAAAAGAAAATATATATCATCATAAAATCAGGCCAAGAACGCCTAGACATAATGGTAAAGTTGAAAGAAGTCATAGAAACGATAATGAAAGATTTTATAATTATTTAAAATTTTATTCTTTGGAGGATTTAAGATATCAAGCAAAATTATATTTAAAAAGATCTAACAATATACCAATGGCTGTTTTAGGATATAAAACACCTAATGAATATAGAAAAATATTAGAAAATAATAAAAAAATTAACTCAATTATACTGAATTAATTTTTTATAAATTTTGTTTCACATCATTGACAAGTATACATCAATTATTTTATTAATTAATATACTGTAATGATACAATTGATGTGAAACAAATCTATATAAAAAAGTGATTCAAGCTGTATAATTAAGTTGAACAAAACAAATTATATTGAAAGGACTTGAATCACTATGAATATTATATATGAAAATAAAAGAAAAATCGAGAGTTATTTGCCGCATGAATTAAATACACGTTATTATGCAGTATTATCATATAGAAATGGTAATAAAGCTACTTATGTTTGTCGTAAATATCATATATCTAAATCTTCTCTTTCTAGATGGAACAGAAGATTTGATGGTACTAAAGAATCTTTAATTGATAAATCTCATAGGCCTATTACTCCA
>JAZTXB010000001.1:0-5882 GCA_045636225.1 Bacilli bacterium | reverse complement strand
CATATCATCCTTTTTCATAGTAGCAGTTAAACAATACCCCGCACCTGATGTATATCCTGTTTTAAGTCCATCAACACCAGCTTTAAATCTAACTAATTTATTTGTATATGAATATTACAATAGTAAAAAGGTATCACTTCTCCCAAAATGATACCATGATTTTTTTGTTTAAGCAAATTAATGTTTTTTAAATAACTTACTTACTTGTTGTCTTTTTGCATATTTTTTTCACTTAATGTATTTAAAATAAATTTATTATTTAAACGTTAAAACTTCAGATGATTTAAAATTATATACAGGTTTAACAATTTTTGTTACTTCAACCGTTGGAACAATATGTTCCAATATTTCTGCTATTGGTTTATACACAAAAGGTGCTTCATCTTTTGTTTCTTCTGTTACAGAAGTCGTATAAATATTTTCCATAGATTTTTTATATTCTTCTAAATTAATTAATTCTTTTGCTTGCATTCTTGATATTATTCTACCTGCACCATGTGGAGCAGAATTATTCCAATCAGCATTTCCTTTTCCAATACCAATGATACAACCATCTCTCATATTAATTGGAATAATAACTTGTTCTCCTTTTTTAGCAGAAATTGCTCCTTTTCTTACAATATTATCTTCAAAAGATATATAATTATGTACTGATTCAAAATAATTATCTAAATTCCATCCCATATAATCTGCAATCATTTTAGCCATTGTATATCTATTTAATATTGCAAAGTCTTGACATATTTTCATATCGTGTAAATATGCATCTCTTTGTTCATTTTGTAAATATGCTAATTCATATGGAATTTTGTTTTTATTTTTCTCTAATTCTTTTTTTAATTCATCTAGATCATCCTGTATTTCTTGTGCTTTACCCAATTGTTTATATGTTGTTAATATTTCTTTACGTTTCTTTTCATATCCCAACAAATCGTGATTACAAACTTGATCAGCTAAATCTTGGTAATAATCTGCTACTTGAACTCCTAAATTTCTTGAACCAGAGTGAATAACTAAATAATTATCACCGTCATCAGCAACATCTATTTCAATGAAGTGATTTCCACCGCCTAATGAACCAATAGAATTTTCTATCCATTGATTGTGTTTCAATTTATCGTAACAGTATAATCTAGTTAAATCAAAATCAGCCATTTTAGTTTCATTAACATTCATTCCACTTGGAACATTATTATTAATAAAATCGTCTAATTTTTTAAAATCTATTTTGATTTTTCCTAAATTAGCACAAAACATTCCACAACCGATATCAACTCCAACTATATTTGGTATTACTTTATTACCTAAATCACCTGTAAATCCAATAACACAACCTTTTCCTGCGTGAACATCTGGCATAATTCTAATTTTGCTATTTTTAAATGCATCCTGTTCTAATAATAAATCTATTTGTTCAATAGCTTTTTCATCTATATTATTTGTAAATATTTTTAAATCTTTCATATTGTTATCCCCTCTTTTCTAAAAATATATTTAATCAATTTCTTTTAAAATAAGTTAAAACACTTAATAATAATTATTGTTAACTATTAATAAATGTTTTAACTTATATCGTTCTCGTTTAATTGTTGTTATTTTTCAACATTTCTAGATAAATTGCTAATTTTTCTAGCATTATATTAGTTGGTGTATAATATTCTAATGTTAATAAATTTTCTAATATATTTGTTGAAAATCCACTAATCATTGCTACATCATTATCGAATCTAGTTGCAGGTGTTCTACCAGCAACATTCCAGAATATAATGATTGGAAGTTTATATCCTGCTGACTTAAAGGCTTGTTTCCAACCATCAAAGTTTGTTCCACTTTCAGAATAAACTCCTCTATCAAATTCCATATCTGAAATTATCAATAAATGACTTGGTAATTCTTCTTGTTTTAGTTTGTTCTCTTTTGCTGTTTTTAGAATTAACTCAAATGCTTTATCAATATCAGTATTTGCTACAATTGATGGGATATTTGCTATCTTATCTTTTATAGTTTTTCCTTTTATTTCGCATAAATATGGTTTATCTGAGAATGTAATAAAGTGATTTTTGAATATTCCTGTATTTCTCTGTGCTGTATATAATGCTAACCCAATTGATGTTGCGTATGGAATTCCACCATGACAAGTCATTGAACCTGATGTATCAGCCATTACTAACACATTAGTTTCACACCCTTTTAATACATCTTTTTGATTATTCCACATTAAATCATATAAACCTTCATCGGTGTTTGTTCCCCATAATAATTTCTTTACAATTTCATATGCAAATAATCCTTCAGTATTAATTTTTGTTTCTCCTTTTTTTACATCATCTTTATATTTAGAATATTCGTTAGACATTCTTTTCATATAAGCATTAGTATATTTAAGCATTGCTTTTGTTGGAACTTTACTGAAATCAATATTTTCATATATTTTTTCAGTAAGATTTTTTTCAACAATGTTTAATTTCTTTCTTAGATTTGAAAGTGTTTGTCTATATTCTTTTTCTGTCATATTTAAATTTTTTATAATTTTTTTAGCTAGTATGCTATTAACATTATGTGTTCTATGACTTGGTAACCATTTAGCAAGTAATGATGGATTTTCTGATTCCATATCTATTTCTAATTGTTTTTTTATCAAAGATATTACTTCTTTTTCAATAGGTGTATCAATTCCTACTAGAATATAATCATATCTTCCTAATTCACTAATGAATGGTAATACTCTTAGTGCAGAGGAAGTATGATTTAGACATAAGTCTTTAAAAATAGTCTTAAAGATTCTTCTTTCTCCTTTTCCACCTCTAATATCTAACACATATAGTAAGTTTGCTAATGCTAACTCTTCATTTTCATTTAATGCATTATTAAATACTCTAATTAATTCTTCATTAGAGTTATATCTAGATAACATAGTAAAAACATCTAAATTACTATCATATGTAGTCATATAATATTCAGAGCCTTTCGTGTTAGTTATAGTGCTGTTTTTTTTCATTCCATCTAATAAATTCATAAGTATTACCTCCCTATATTATAGTCAATACAAGCCACAACGGAATCACTCATATTGCTGGAGAGTGATTTCCGCAAGAATTCATCCAACATGAATATACACAATATATTTCCCTTTTATTGCTGTATATGGCTTTTTTTACAAGACACTAAATAACATCTTTCGATATTATTTAAGATTCGAATATCTTTTTATTTTGCTGTATGTGTCTTTTTCCCCTTGACTGAATTAATTATATTATATCATTAAAATTAAATGGTCGCGAAGAAAGCGACAAAAAAAACGCCTACAATGAAGCGCTACAAAAGGTATATAGGTACTCGTTTACTTGACTTAGCTCATAAACATTATTATCTAGACAATAAGATACGATTTGATCAAACTTGTTATTACTTAAAGAATATCCAGCAGAATTTAATAGTTTATTAAAATCATTTCTTTCTAATTCTAAAGCTAAACATAATTTGATGATTACATTTCTACGAGGAATGTAATCACTATCACATCTTATTTTAGAAAACAATTTTCTATCTATATCTACCTTTTTGTATATCTCTGAATCTTTATGACCACTTTCATCAATAAATGAAAAAAGCAATTCATTAAAACTCATTGATTTGTTACAATTTAAATATTCACTTATCTTCGTATTCATACGATTGACCTCCTCTAATATGAACTAAAATTCAGTCCCTATCCGAATGTCTAGAAATTATTAATATCATTCATATCCGTTTTTCTTTAGGTCTTAGGGATAAATCTGCGAGGAATTTCGCATTAAATATTCAAATTGTGAGATTATTATATACTACTTTATCTTTTTTTGCAAGTACAAATATACTATGATGATGTAAAATAGCTTGGTAAGTATATACAAAAACTTGCTAATAAAAATCAATAGTTTTTATTAATTTTTTTAAATTTTATAAATTTGTATATCTAAACATGCTAACGCAGACCTATTGCTAGGTCTTTTTTCAAACTTATCAAACACTAAAAATTACCATATTTCTAATTCATTATATTTCTTTTTTACTATTCCATAATACATTCTCAAAAATTTGTTTAATCCTGCAATTTTTGCTACTTTTTTTAATTTACCTTCATTTTCTTTTTTTATAATATAAGATTTCAATTCGTTATCTGATTTACAACTACTTTTTATAGATTTCATTACTTCATATCCTGTTTTTCTTAAATACTTGTTTCCTCGTTTTGATATGTGCCTATTTGTTGCTTCAAATTGTCCTGACTGATATGGTGGAGCATCTAAGCCAGCATAAGCAATAATACTCCCTGCATTTTTAAATCTTCTTACATCTCCAATCTCCGCCATCACTCTAGATGTTAGTTTTTTTTCACAACCTGGAATTTCACTAATAACATCATATTCTGGTAATTCTCTTGCAAGTTTGTCCATTTCTGATATAATTGTAGTAGTTGTTTTAATTGTTAAAATTAAAGCATCAGCACAACTAATTGCTGATAGTTGTGCGTATTCATTATTAGGACGTGGAGAAATAGTCTTTTGTGCTAGTGTGTAAATCTTATTTGCTAAAGTTATACCCGCACCTTTATGTCCTAATTTTTTTGCAATTTTATCAATCTCTATAATAAATTGAGATTGTTTTTTATTTATAACAATTTCTGGATGATAATATTTTTTAAAGATTTCTAATCCTAATATAAATGTATTTTCATCTAATAGTTGATAATATCCAGGAAATAATAAATCACTCAAATTAGAAAAATTTATTTTTTGTTTGTACTGCTATATGGCATAAATATTGTCTTGACAGAAATCTGAGATTATCATATACTTTATCATTTTCCCTTACTTTATTTAACTTATACCAATTATCACAACAATACTCAGCTAACTTATAAGCATCTTTTTTATCTGTTTTAGCTTTTCTTAATCCTCGATCAAGATATTTTTTTATTTTCAAAGCATTTTCGGCTACTACAAAATATCCTTTATCAATTAAATATCCAAGTATTGGTAAATGATAAGTTCCTGTTTCTTCTAAAACAATTTTTAAATCTTCTTTAGGAATATCTTTTATTTTTTCCTCCAATAATTTTAATCCATTAACATCATGAATTATTTCAAAAGGTTCTTCAATAACTTCTCCTACAACGGACAATATAGCTATTGTACTTTTACCTTTTGAAATATCAATTCCAACTCCATACTTCATTTTATTTTCCTTCCTATTCTTTAAATTATGATTGGTTCCAACTCCTCTACATATCTTCATTTTGGCTCTTTACACGAGTATTATTTCATCCTCAACTTGCTTAAACGAATATATTATGTGAAGGTTGGATAACACTTTTTGTGACGAGAACTTGATCTCTAAAAGAACCACGTTATCCAATCACTTCAATCATAATAAAAAGAAGTGTAATAATCAATTACTTTATTGTAATTAATTATTACACTTTTATAGTACCAAAAAGAATCTAAAATTTAATATTTTAGATCCTCTTGCTGGTTTTTATACTAATTCGTTATGTGTTGTTACCTTAGCTTACCGGTATTGCTACAAGTCTTCTCCTTTCTGATTTATTTTGCTCGTTACTTATCTCAAAACTTTTCTTGATATTCCCCGTACTATGCGAGATTGAGCCTTACTATCAAATTTATTATACTAAACATTTACTCTTTAAACGATAAAAAAACTAGATTAATTATCTAGTTAAATGAAATATTACCACTTAGTATATTTTTTAAATTTTTAAAGTATAGTTCAAATAAATTGCACTTATCTACATCATCAAGTACTGTTAAGTCAACTGTATTTATTGTTTTATTATCATTTTTTACATATAATTTGCCTACTACATCACCTTTTTTTATAGG